>DAMDHZ010000096.1:0-11081 GCA_032101665.1 Brachybacterium sp.
CGCGGGCACGGTCGGGGTCGTCCAGGGTGAGGACGGCCGCGGCGACCTCCTCGGCGGCCCACAGGCTGATCCGGCCTGCCTCGAGATGTGCCCACGTGTGGGGGAGGGAGTCGGTCAGGACCCGGGCCAGAGCCACCTGGTTCCCGGCCCGAGCGGGGGAGATGTGTCGGGCCAGGGCGATCTCGTCGGCCACGCCCCGGCCCAGGTCCTTGCGAGGCAGGTTCAGGGCGCGTTGCCGGGCGATCTGGGAGGACCGGTAGGCGACCGATGCGCGGGCTTGGAGCGCGGCCAGGGTGCTCGTGGCCTGCTCGGCCTGGGCGACCACCTCGACCAACACTCCGTCATCGAGCTCCCCGGTCCCCACGCCCGGACCGGTCATGGGGGCCAGCAGGGTCGTGGCCTGAGCGATCAGGGCCCGCGCCCGGGACAGGCACGCGAGAGCATCGGACTCGGTTCCACCAGCGGACGTCCCCGTGTCAGGGATGGCATCAGAGGGCGCAGTGGGCGTCGCGGGGGCAGGCACCGTATCGGGCACCCCGGGTGCCGACACCGGAACGGGCGACACAGAAGCGGCCGTCAAGGTCGAGTAACCCTGGCCGCGGCGCCTGCCGCGCCGGGCGGCGCGGGCTTCCTGCCACTGCTCGAAACTCAGATCCACCCCGCCACCCCCTCCTGCTCGATCTCGATACCCCGACCCTACGAACACCCCCCGACACACGAGATCGACCTCTCGTGCACGATGCACCTCACGGCGCCTGCGCCCGCCACTTGACTGCTGTGACCTCGGCGAATAGCGTCGCGAGCAGTCGCCACCCGACGATGGCGACTGGTCGTCGGTGACGGCGAGAACGCACACGGCCGCATGTACACCAAGGCCGTCGGGCCGTGCGCCGGAGCGGAGCCGCTCCTCGCAACCCCGATCTCCGGCGATCGCGCCATCCCTCCGAGAGGAGCTGTGCCATGAGCGGTATCGGAGCCGTCGGCAGGGCCGCCTGGCAGGACCTCGGCGGCCGACCGGACGCTCTCGACGCAGTGCTGCCGCTCGACCCACCCGCGAGCCTCGCCTCACGACTCGACGTCGTCTCTCTGGCCGCCGACAGCGTCGCCGTGTCGTCTCTCGCCGCGCAGGAAGCCCTCGTCTCGCGCGGGCTCGCACACGACCTCTCTCCCATACGCATCTCGGGTGATCGTCTGTGCACGTCCCTGCGCAGTGATCGCTGTCTCCAGATCGACGGGGCCCCGGTACGTCCGTGGGCGCCGCTGTCCGGATTCTTCCGGACGGCCGACGGCTGGGCGCGGACGCACGGCAACTATCCGCACCACGCCGCCCGGCTGCGGGCGCTTCTCGGGCTGGTCGAGGACGCATCGCCCGAGCAGATGGCCGCTGCCTTCCGGTGCTGCTCCGCCCAGGCCCTCGAGGACGACGCCGCGGCCCATGGCGCGATCGCGGTGCGCGTGCGCACTCCCGACGAATGGCAGGCCCACGCCCAGGCGACGACCGTGGCACGAAGCCCGCTCGTGGATGTCCGTCCCCTCGGTGAGGCGCCGGGCCGAGGGTGGGGGCCCGGTGCGCGACCCCTCGACGGGATCCGAGTCCTCGATCTGACGCGCGTCATCGCCGGCCCCGTGGCCGGTCGTGACCTGGCCTTCGCGGGTGCCGACGTGCTGCGCATCGACTCGCCGCGGCTTCCGGAGATCCCGTGGCAGCACCTGGACACCGGGCAGGGCAAGCGTTCCGCTCTGCTCGACCTCGCGGACAGCCGAGATCGTGCGGTGTTCGACGACCTGCTCTCGACCGCCGACGTCGTCCTCACCGGCTACCGCCCGGGCAGCCTCGCCGCGCTCGGCCTCTCACCGGAGGCACTGGCAGAGCGTCGGCCCGGCCTCGTGGTGGGAAGCGTGAGCGCCTGGGGCTCGGCGGGTCCGTGGGCATCGCGCCGTGGCTTCGACAGCATCGTCCAGGCCGCGACCGGCATCGCCGTCATCGAGTCCGACAACGCGGCAGTGCCCGGCGCCCTGCCCGCGCAGGCGCTCGATCACAGCGCCGGGCACCTGCTCGCCGCCGGGGTCATCCACGCGCTCGTCGCGCGCCGCGAGACGGGGCTCGGTGCCTCGGTCTCCGTCGCTCTCGCACGGATCGCCCACGAGCTGCTGGCGACCGGGGTCGCGCCGCGAAAGCGCCCGGACAGCGGGCCCGCCTGGATCGCCCAGACCGGCCACACCGCCGACGGCGAGCTCACGACAGCGGCGCCCGTGCTGAGCTACGCCGGCGCCCCGGAGGAGTACCCGGAGATCGGAGGGCCCTGGGCGGCCGACCCCCCGGTGTGGCGCACGGCGCCTGATCGGCGCACAGGACCGTCAGGGAGGTGACCGGCATGGTGCACACCGGCTCGCTGTCGACCCCCGTCGGCCGGGTTTCCGTCGAGAGCGACGGCGAGGCGATCGTCCGCGTCGCCTGGCGCCCGGGTCGACCGGCCTCGGTCGAGGAGCCGCAGGACCCGCTGCTCATCGAGGCGCTGCGGCAACTGCGCGCCTACTTCGACGGCACCCTGACCGCCTTCGACCTCCCCGTCGACCTCGGACGGCAGCCCGATGCCACGCGCGTCGTCCTGCAGACACTCGCCGAGTCCGTCGAGCACGGCACATCGATCACGTACGGCGAGCTCGCGGCGCGCAGCGCAACGGGTGTCCCGGCTCGCGCGATCGGCTCGATCATGGGCTCCAACCCGATCCCGCTCGTGATCCCGTGCCACCGGGTCGTCGCGGCCGACGGCCTGGGAGGATACTCCGGTGGGGAGGCAGGGCACGGACCGGCGACCAAGCGCTGGCTGCTCGAGTTCGAGGGCGCCCTTCCCGCCGTGCTCTTCTGACGATCCATCACCCCGGCGACGGACGCACGACCTGCCGGCCCAGGCGTCTCCGCCTTTGGTCGACGATCGGGTCGACCTCCCGCCACCGACGGCCGCCGACGATTGACGCAGGTGTAGCGGCGGGGGAGCGTCGAGGCATGGACACCGAGCACCCTGACACCCCACCGTCACCCGGCCCCGTCGTCCCCGGAGTCGCGTCGGCGACTGCGCCGGCCGGCGACGCGCCGGCCGCTGGTCCGCCGACGGCCGCGCCGCCTGTTCGCGAGATCGTGCCCCCGGTCCGACTGGACCGCGTGCCGTGGGCCCACGTGGCGCTGTTCATGCTGATCAGCTACGGCCTCCTGGCCCTGTTCGCCCTCCCGTTCTGGATCCTTGCCGACGGCATCCGCAGCCCGCTGTTCACGCCGCTGATCGCCGTGGGCATGTGGGCGCCCGCGATCGCCTCGATCGTCCTGGCCAAGGCCGTGGAGAGGACGAACTGGCGCACCCGCGTCGGTCTGCGATTCCGCGGGCGCTGGCGGGGGATTCTGCTGTGGTCGCCGCTCGCGGTGCTGATCGTGGCCCTCGTGCACGCCGCGGCCGCGGTCATCATGGTCCTCCGCGGTGTGCCCGGCGACCTCACGGGAGCCACCTGGCTCGCCCTGGGGCAGAGCCAGCTGTCCGGGCTCACGGGCACGCCGGTCCCCGCGGCCGCCGTCGTCCTGGTCGTCGCCGTCAACGCG
Source organism: Brachybacterium sp. (assembly GCA_032101665.1). Taxonomy (GTDB): domain Bacteria; phylum Actinomycetota; class Actinomycetes; order Actinomycetales; family Dermabacteraceae; genus Brachybacterium. Next base: position 3,593 of record DAMDHZ010000096.1, read on the forward strand.
GTCATCGGCCTGGTCGTCACCTTCGTCGCGGCGATGGGGGAGGAGATCGGCTGGCGGGGCTGGCTGTGGCCCGCGCTGCGGCCGCTGGGCCGGGTGCGCGCCATGATCGTGATGGGCCTGATCTGGTCGCTGTGGCACCTGCCCGTCGTGCTGATCGGCTACAACTACCCCGGTGTGCCGCGGTACGTGGCGATCCCGATGTTCGTACTGCCGTGCATCGCGATGTCGCTGCTGTTCTGCGGGTTCACCGACCGAGCCGGGGGAAGCCCCATCCCGGCCGCGTGGGGGCACTCGGCTCTCAACTCCCTGGGCGGGATCATCATGGGCATCGTCAGCACCACGGCGACCGGAGCTGCTCTCGCCCCGCTCATCGACGGGCCCCTCGGCGTCACCGGTGCGGTCCTGCTGCTGATCGCCGGCATCCTCGTCACGCCATGGCACACCCGCGCGCCGATCGTGCGCGGACTGTCCTCGGGCAGGACGTCCGGGAGAGTCGACGCGTGAGCGCCGGGACACCGAGATCAGGATCGGAGGACGCCGCACAGCTGCTCGAGGAGCTTCGCTTCTCCACGTCGCTGTGTGCGGACGCCCTCTGTCCGCGGGAGCCTCACGGCCGAGGAAAGGCTGCTCGGCGTGCATGAGGAGTTCCCGACGCGGGACGCGTGAAGCGGGACGGGCTCGAGAGCCTCGGAGCTCGCCCCCGACAGGCCGTCACGTCGGGTCCGAGAGCGGCGGATACTGCTCACAGCGGGCGAGTTCCCGTTCGGATTCGCAGGAGGCAGGCGCCATGGCCGATGAGCTCCACGTCGTGAAGAAGCTTGCCGGGCATCTGGGGGATGCCCGGCCATCTGATCGCAGGCTCGGAGAGGAGATCACCGCTGCCGCGGACGTCGACGTCGGCCATGAGGGCGCCGGCCTCGTGGTCACGGTCGGGGCCACTCCGAGGTCGGGCGGTCGAACCGTGTGCTTCCACTGGTGCGGCGACGAGACGACGTGGTCGTGCACTTGCACGCGGGAGGCGTCCCCGTGGTGCAAGCACGTTGTTGCGGCGGTCCTCCGGGTCGCGGAGGACGACCACGACCGCTAGGAGGCATGCTGCATCTCGATCTCGACGACCCACGTGCGGTTCGTCATCGTCATGACGCCGGACTCGCCGTCGACGATGTCGCACGTCCGCTCTACGCCGACGATGGGCGGTACGGCGCGACGGCACAGTGTGCGCGGCTTGGGACGCGCGTCATGCCGGCTTCCCCTGGGGGTCGAGCTGGTTGAGAGCGGCGACCACCTGGGCGTAGTCGCCGCGGGCCTCGCCATAGCAGAGGAACTTGACCTGCTCGACCTGGATCTCGGTGGCGTCGGGCCGGGTCTCGATCAGTTCGATGACCTCGTCGGCGAAGTCGTCCAGCGGCATCGCGAACGAGCTCTCCTTGTGGCCGGGCAGGAGGTCGGTCGCGACCGACGGCGGCACGAGTTCGAGCACCGAGACCGAGGTGCCGGCGAGCTGGAGTCGGATCGACTCGCTGAGCATGTGGATCGCCGCCTTCGTCGCGTTGTAGCTCGGCGTGGTCTTCAGAGGGGTGAAGGCGAGGCCGGAGGAGACCGTCATGATGGTGGCGTCGGGCCGGCTGCGGAGATGGTCGACGACGGCGCCGATCAGGCGGATGGGACCGAGGAGGTTGGTGGTGACGACCTGCTCGGCCTCGGCGACGAAGCCGCTCGCCGCGCTCGTCCAGTCCTCGACGCGCATGATCCCGGCCATCGTCACCAGGACGTTCAGGTCGGGGTGCTCGTCGATCACGCGCCCGGCCGCCCGGTCGATGCTGTCGGGATCCGTCGTGTCGATCTCGACGGCATGGAGGCCGGGACTCGCGGCGACGATCTGGTCGAGCAGCTCGGTCCGACGGCCGCCGATGACGACGACGTTGCCCTTCGCGTGCAAGCGGCGGGCGAGGGCGAGGCCGATCCCGCTGGTCGCGCCGGGGATGAAGATCGTGTTTCCGGAGATGTCCATGCCTCGAGTCTGCGGCCGTCGCGGCGACCGCTCCAGAGAGCGGTCATCGGGGGATCGCCGGTCCCTGGCTGTCGGCGTCCGCGGCGACCATACTGGTAGGAATGGACCGTGACGCCCTCGCCTACTTCCTCGTGCATCGACGCAAGAGCCTGCAGCCGGCCGATGTCGGCCTCAGCGTAGGGGCGCGTCGTCGCGTGGACGGTCTGCGCCGCGAGGAGGTCGCGCACCTGGCAGCGATGTCCACCGACTACTACACCCGCCTGGAGCAGCGGCGAGGGCCCCAGCCGAGCACGCAGATGCTCGCCTCGCTGGCCCGGGCCCTCCGGTTCACCGACGACGAGCGCGACTACCTCTTCCGGGTCGCCGGCCACAACGCCCCCGACCGTGGTACCGGCGGTGACGACGTCCCCCTCGGGCTGCTGCGCGTGCTCGACCGGCTCACGGACACCCCTGCGCTGATCATCTCCTCGCTCGGTGAGACCCTCGTGCAGAACGAGCCCGCGAAGGCCCTGTTCGGCGATGCGAGCCATCTGACGGGGTGGGAGCGCAGCGAGATCTACCGATGGTTCGTCCATCCGGAGCGGGAGCGCCGGCGGTACCCCGAACATGACCGGGAGCGGCAGGGCCGTGCCCAGGTCGCATCGTTGCGGGCCGCGGTGGGAGTCATGGGATCGAGCTCGCGCGCCGGCGAGCTCGTCCGCGAGCTGTCCCGGCTCAGCCCGGAGTTCGCGGCCCTCTGGGAGCACCAGCACGTCAGCCGCCGGTTCGAGGATCACAAGACCCTCGTCCATCCCGAGCTCGGCGAGATCGAGGTCGACTGCCAGGCGCTGTTCACCGAGGACGAGTCCCAGGTCCTGCTCGTCCTCACCGCGCCCCCGCGCAGCGAGGCCGCCGCCAAGCTCGAGCTGCTCGGGGTCCTCGGCGACGAGCGGCTTGCCGCCGGTCGGTAGGGGAGGGGCGCGGTCGCCGGGGTCCTGGCGTCGGTCATCACGCCCGGGCCGTGCGGCCGCGCCCCTGCCCCTGTGCCGGCGGCACTCAGGGGGTGAACTCGCCGACGGCGGCGTAGAGGCCCGGCGTGGCGTGAGCGAGCGCGGCGGTGCGGGCCACGTACTCCGCTGCATCGGGGTCGGCCTGGGTGGCCGTGACATCCTCGGCGGTCTCCCAGCGGGCGACGTTGATGACTCGACTCCCGTCGAGGCTCGCCAGCAGGGTGACCGAGATGAATCCCGGCCGCGTGGACATGACCTTCTCGGTGCCCTCGACCAACAGGTCGATCAGCTCCTGCTGCGTCGATGGATCGACGTCGAGGACATTGACGAATGTGACGGGGTCGGACATTTCTCTCTCCTTCTGCGTGCGTGTCTCGGGTGAGGGGCCCGCACGAGCGGGTGCCCTTCACCGCCGGCGGCGGCCGGACGCGGTCCGAGCACTCGTGGCACGAGCAAGCGGATGCTCGCTCCCGAGAGAGACGAGACAGAGCGGCCAGATGTCAGGCGGAGACCGTGATCCGCACGCGTGCTGCCCTGAGGCCGGTGAAGCGCGGCCGGGCCTCACACCTCCGCGGGCTGTCTCGTCCTCTTCGAGGAAGGATGATGCGGGAAGGAGAGGACGCATGAGCGCTGCACATCGACAACGGGGTGACCACGTGATGCCCGACGACATGACGCCACGCGGGGCGGGGCCGCGCGACGCGGAGGACGTCATGCGAGAGCACCGGGTCCTGATGGGCCTCAGCTACCGTCTGCTCGGCTCTCATGCCGATGCCGAGGACGCCGTGCAGGAGACCTATGCCCGCTGGTACCGCCTCCGTGAGGAGGACCGGCGCGACGTGACACATCCGCGGGCGTGGCTCATCACGACCGCCAGCAGGATCGGCTTCGACATGCTGGGATCGGCGCGGGCACGCCAGGAGCAGTACATCGGTGAATGGCTGCCCGAGCCGCTCCCCGAGGCCGGGAGGTGGAGCAGCCGGCCCACGGAGGTGCATGCCGATCCGGCCGACAGAGTGGCCCTCGACGACTCCGTCTCGATGGCCGTTCTCGTCGTGCTGGAAGCGATGACCCCTGCTGAGCGCGTCGCCTTCGTCCTCCACGACGTGTTCCAGTACACCTTCCCCGAGGTCGCCGAGGTCGTCGGACGCACACCGGCAGCCTGCCGCCAGCTTGCCTCGTCGGCCAGGCGACGTGTCCGTCATGAGCGTCGGCGCGCCGTCCCGGCGTCCGAGCACGCCGCTGCCGTGCGGTCCTTCAAGGCCGCCTGGGAGACCGGGGACCTCGATGCGCTCATCGGCGTGCTCGACCCGGATGCGATCGCCATCGCCGACGGAGGCGGCCTCGTCTCGGCAGCGCTCGAACCTCTGCACGGTCCCGACGCCGTCGCGCGATTCCTCATCGGCGTCCACGAGCGCCAGCCTGACCTCGCCGTTCACGAGGAGCTCGTCAACGGCGAGCTCGGTCTCGTCGCGACGGATGCGCACGGCCGCATCCTTGCCGTCGTGGCCCTCGGCGCCACCGCCGGCGGCGGGATCCGGCAGGTATGGGCGATCCGCAACCCCGAGAAGCTGGAGGCCTGGGCAGGGGAGTGACGCTCACGGCAGGGGCACGTTCGGTGCCGCTCCGGGGGTGCGGGGCTTGGCCGTCTTCGGGCGCAGGAAACCTATCAGACTACGAAGTGAACCGAACCACAGTTCGACGGGATCCCGCGGCAGCGTGGGCACATGAAGAGGTGTGAGCGTCCCGTCGCAGGTATGACTTCAGAACCCGAGTATCACTTGGGCGACCTGGTTGGCTCCTTCGACCGGATTGCCTGCGCTCACAGGACCATGTGCTGAGAGATTCACGCGGAATTTCACCGAGCCATCGACGACATGCCGGCGCGCGGCAACGTCGTGACGACGGATAACGTCTATTTCCGCGTCATCCATGTCGTAGGCGCGGAAGAACGCCGTAAGAAACGGAATTGCATACGTCGGATCGGCTGCCTGTGTAGTGTGGTCGTAACCGATGCCCGAGTTCGCGCCATATTCAGCAACGTGGGCAGCGAAACGTTTGATGACCGCGTGCGAAGTCCCCGCCTCCGCCATGCGCATAGTGATACGTTCAACCAGGCTGGGAACCGTGAAGCTGTTGCCGACGCCACTCTCGGCGCGCTGGAGACCAATGCTCACCAGGAGCAGCCTGTCCTCTTCCCCTCCCTCATCGCGTTCGACTTGGTGTACGCCCTCTACCAGATGTGATGAATCTCGGCCCGTAGTCGTTTTGACTTCAATCCCGGTGGAGCCCAGTACCACGTCGCGTGAGGACTGTTGCCAGCCGCTCCAACCGGCGATGATTTCTGCGACACGAACGTTCTCGGCTCGGCGGCATAGTGTCTCGAGGAGGAGCAGCTCACCCACGAGGCCAAGGAGTGCCTGATCTGAGAGCGCGAGATTCACAATGGCGAGTTCGATGATCGGCTCGGTGCGGGCGAACGCAAGCGATAGATCGTCATCTGCACCGTTCCGCAGGAGCTCAATACAGATGAATGCCGCTACCTGATCGAAGTGCGCGAGTGCGGGGAATACGAGGCGCATGGCTTCGAATGACGTTCCGTCGTCCCTGTAGATCAGCCGATGTTCGGATGCCTCCTTGACGGTTCTGGAGACCGGCACAAGCTTGGCTCCCCGAAAGAGGATTTCCACTTTACCCTCGATGTCACGAGCCACTCCGATGATTTCGGCGGAAGTGATCCACTCGACGTTGCGCGACCCGGTTTCCGGGGAGACCGGGATGCATTCGATCCGCCGCCGAGCATCTTCGTAGTTGATCATCAGACTTTCCTCACGCGGGGATCAGCGAGCCTGCTCGCGTCGCGGCGAACTGCTCCGGTCCGCCAGCGGGGATGCACACCCCGACAGCGACTGCAGGGTATGGTTGCCCCGGGAGTTTATTGACGTAGAAGAGGATCTGCCCGTGCGACCCCTGTGGGCGCCAGGACGTCGTCCCAACTGTTGCGGGCAGAGTTTCGCCGCGGTGGTAGTAGTCGAAATATTCATCGCCGCGGTAGTCGAGAGGTCCCGCCTTTGGGTCGTTCGTGCCCCAGGTCGTGTCGAGGTTTCCCTGAGCATTCAAGCCCTTTTGTGTGGTGCGGAGACTGAAGCCGAGAGCGGAGAGCGGTCCGTCCGTGATCTTCTCGCCATCACCGTACCGGATACCGACGGAGAAGCGGGGCTGATGTAGTGCCTTGGCACGTAGGTCGGTCATGGCCCATCGGCCGGACGGGACTCCTGTGACGAAAAGGCCTCTAACTGAACGGGTCAGGCATGCTTCCCACAAGCGGAAGTATGCAGCGATGGCGTACGGACAGTCGAAGCGGGCCTCCGAAGGTGTCCCGCTGACGGGGCCTGGGGCGTTGTAAAACTTCGTGCCAGGGGGCAGGGGCAGGGTTACCTCTACGCGCGCCTGGATTTGCTGCCACAGTTCTGCCAGGCGGCTTCGGTCGCCTGGGGCATACGAGTCAAATGAGAGACTGTTGAGCAGGTCGGCAGCGTCTGACAGCGACAGAGTATGGTCCAGCGCACGTCCGCGCACGGCGTTTCCTACGGACACGTCGGAGGAGGGGCTGGAGAACAGCTCAGCGACAAGTTGCGCGTTCGGATCGCGCTGCTGTCCGTCGTTGATGAGCGTTATGAAGGGCTTTGCGCTTGGGCATAACGGCACGCGGTCGATGCTGGCGATCTTTCCGGTGGCCAGGAAACCCATACCGTGTAGGACGACCGGAGAAGGCGCGGCGCCAGCCATTCTCGCCGCGATGCCTTCGCGGAGCGCCTCGGCAACATCGTGGTAGGCGCCGAACAGGTCGATCTGCTGCCTGGTGGCAAACATGCGGCACAGTTCGATGTATTCTCCACGGTAGCCAAACCATCGCTGCATCTGCATCTGAGTGTCGGCGACCGGGTTCGCCGAACTACGTCGGAAAAGTGCTGTTGTCATCCCCTCTAGTGTCAGCCCGCGCGCCATTACATTGCCGGAGACGAAGATCGTCGAGAGGTCGGGGGCCGCGTGCCAACGCCGGGTGGTCTCATCGAAGACCGGTTTGTACTCGGGTCGGTCGTCCGCACTGGGGTCGCTATTCACAACTGATACGCGCGTTCCGGGGATGACCTCGGTCTCCAGGATCTGGAGCACGGTCGGCCAGTCGGGGATGGTTCGCGGGGTCATCACGTTGAACTCGCTAGCAATCGCGCTTGACGATACTCGGTAGCGGTCGATCCATGCTTCCCAGAAGTGCTCTTCACTGCGCATCTTTGCGACGAGTCTGTGCGAGAGGAGTGCGTTGCCAGACTCGATGAGGTTGCGCGCCGTGGCGCGGTCTGGCACGCCAGTCCAAACGAGGACATCTTCCGCGGCAGCGAAGTGAGCGCCGATGTCCGCGGAGGGGTGGAGGGTGGTGTCATAGCGTCGAAGCAACACTCCCGGTCGGTGGGGGTCTGATCGGTGA
>DAMDHZ010000097.1:0-10982 GCA_032101665.1 Brachybacterium sp.
CGTACGCCGAACAGGACATCCCGCTCGTCGTGCTCGCCGGCAAGGAGTACGGCACCGGATCGTCGCGCGACTGGGCCGCCAAGGGCACGATGCTGCTGGGCGTCAAGGCCGTCATCGCCGAGAGCTACGAGCGCATCCACCGCTCGAACCTGATCGGCATGGGCGTGCTCCCGCTGCAGTTCCCGCAGGGCGGGAGCGCCGAGTCGCTCGGCCTGACCGGCGAGGAGACCTTCTCGATCTCCGGCATCACCGCCCTGAACGACGGCACGACCCCCAGGACCGTGGCGGTGACCGCGACCCGCGAGGGCGCCGACCCGGTCGAGTTCGACGCGGTCGTGCGCATCGACACCCCCGGGGAGGCGGACTACTTCCGCAACGGCGGCATCCTGCAGTACGTGCTGCGCTCCCTCGTGGCGGCCTGATCGCCCCACGCGGCTCCGCACGACGGCCCGTCCCCGACCCGGGGGCGGGCCGTCGTCCGTCAGGGAGAGACGCACCGGTGTCCAGGTGATCTGCACCCCGTTGCGGACGCCGGGGGAGAGGCGTGGAACTCCGGTGAAGATCTGCACAGATGTGACCATGTCGGCCATCTGCGCTGGTCACTGCGCCGTAGTCTGACGGCGTCCGGGCGGAGCTCCCTTCCCCTCCCGGGGCCAGGAGGCTCCATGTCGTCGCAGCCCGTGCGATCGACGGCGCTCGCGCCCCCGCGTGCGCTCACGATCCCCGCATCCCCCCAGGCGCTCCGCGCCCTCGACGCCGAGCAGCTTCCCGAGGTCGCGGATCTGATCCGCCAGCGCCTCGTCGAGATCACCGCCACCACGGGCGGTCACCTCGGGCCCAACCTCGGCGTCGTCGAGCTGACCCTCGCTCTCCACCGCGAGTTCGACTCGCCGCACGAGCCGCTCGTCTTCGACACCGGCCACCAGTCCTACGTGCACAAGATGCTCACCGGGCGCGGGGACCTTGCCGGCCTGCGTCAGCGCGGCGGCGTCTCGGGATATCCCGATCGCGCGGAGTCCGAGCACGACGTCGTCGAGAACTCCCATGCCTCGGGCTCGATCGCGTGGGCCCACGGCATCGACCGGGGGCGACGCCTGGTCGGATCCGCTCGGCGCGCCGAGGCCGACGGGGGTGGCCGGGCCGATGGGGCCATCGTCGCGATCATCGGCGATGGAGCCCTCACGGGCGGGGTGGCGCTCGAAGCGCTCAACGACCTCGCCGCCGACCCCGCGAGCACCGTGGTCGTCGTGCTCAACGACAACACGCGCTCGTACGCCCCCACCACCGGGGGGCTCGCCGCCCACCTCGCGGCGCTACGCGCGGGGACCGTCCCGGCACGCGCCGACCTCTTCACCGCTCTCGGGCTGACCTATCTGGGACCGGTCGACGGCCATGACCTCGACGCCCTCTCCGCCGTGTTCGCCGAGGCGCACCGGCTCGCGGCCGATCCGCAGCGCGGCGCCCCCGTCGTCCACGTGCTCACCCGCAAGGGCATGGGCTTCGAGCGCGCGGAGCGGGACGTGATCGACCACTGGCACGCGACCGGGCCCTTCACGATCGATCTGCCGAGCCCCGCGGAGGCCGCCGCCGAGACGGTGCCGGCGCCCGATGCGCCCGCCCGGCCCGCCACCTGGACCGCGCGCGCCGGCGAGGTCGTCCTCGACGTCGCCCGGGCCGACGACCGCGTGGTCGCCGTGAGCGCCGCCATGATCGACCCCGTCGGCCTCACGCCGCTCCAGCGGGAGCTGCCCGAGCGGGTGGTCGACGTCGGCATCGCCGAGCAGCTCGCGCTCGACACCGCCGCGGGGCTGTCCCACGGGGGAGCCAAGCCGCTCGTCGCCCTGTACTCGACCTTCCTCAACCGCGCGATCGACCAGCTCCTGCTGGACGTCGCGCTGCATCACGAGGACGTCACGATCATGCTCGACCGGGCGGGCGTCACGGGCGACGACGGCCCGAGCCACCACGGCATCTGGGACCTCTCGCTCGCCGCGCAGGTCCCGGGCCTGGCCTCGTTCGCCCCGCGCGACGGCGAGCGCCTCGAGGTCGCGATCCGCTCCGCGCTCGCGATCGAGGGGCCCGCGCTCGTGCGCTACCCCAAGGGTGGCTGCGGCCCGGACGTCGACGCCCTCGGACAGGTGCCCGCGGGTGACGTGCTCGCGGGGGACCCCGGTCGTGCCGTCGACGCACTCGTCGTGAGCATCGGCGCGCTTGCGCGCCCGACCGTCGACGGGGCGCGTCGGGTGGCGGGCGAGACGGGCGCGAACGTGCTCGTGATCGACCCGGTGCGGGCACTGCCGATCTCCGAGGAGCTGCTCGCGCTCGCAGCGACCGCGCGGACCGTCGTGACCGTCGAGGACGGGGTGGCCGCGCGCGGCATCGGTGCGGCCCTCGCCATCTCCCTCGGCCAGCGCGCGACCGCCTCACACCCCGCACCGCCGGTACGGAACCTGGGCGTGGCCCAGGGCTTCCACGCGCACGCGACGCGCGCCCACATCCTCGCCGAGCACGGCCTCGACGCCGCCGGGATCGCCCGGAGCATCCGGGAGGTCCTGGCCTGAGGTGGGGGCGGATCGGAACGCCGGTCCACGGACCGGGGACGGCGCCACCCCGCGGTGCCCGTCCCGCTGCCTAGACTGTCGGCTCGGATGCCCGTCCGCAGAGTCTGCCCCTCTATAGTCCCTCCGTGCATACGGACGGTTGCCCGTTCGACCGAAGGATGAAGCCGTGCCCGACCGACCGGAGATCGTCTGCATCTGCGGCTCCACCCGATTCGTGGACGAGATGGGCGCGGCGAACCGTGATCTGACCTTCGCAGGCGCCATCGTCCTCGCGCCAGGCGTCTTCCCGCATGCCGAGCATCACGGCTCCGGCGAGGTGATCACCGACGAGCAGAAGGCTGCGCTGGACACCGTTCACCTGCGCAAGATCGACCTGGCCGACCGGGTCCTGGTCGTGAACCCCGGCGGGTACATCGGCGAGTCCACGAGGAGGGAGATCGCGTACGCCCACGCGACGGGCACGCCGATCTCGTTCACGGACCCCGTCTGAGCGTGCCTCCCGTCGGGGGCCTCGCCACTCCCTGCCGACGCCGTTCTCCACATCCTCGCCTCGCCCCTCCCGACTGTCACCCCTCTCCGCTAGCCTGAGTGCATCGAACACGTGTTCGAGCGCCGGGTATGGCGGGGAGGGTGGGCGACATGGACGACGTGCAAGGCACGGACCACACGCAGGCCCATGTGCCCCTCGACGCCGTGCCGACCTCCGGCGATTGGCTCATCGAGCGGCCCTCGAGCCCGGATCCCGGCGCGACGTTCGCCGACGATGCTCTCGAACCCCCGGGCGCCGCGCTCGCGCAGGGCACGCCGTGCGCCGTCCCACCATGTGGGCCCACGCCGTGGAAGGCCGTCGTCGCGCACCGACCCGCGAGCCGCGAGACGGTCGCCGAGAAGGCCGGTCTCGCCGCGGCTCCCGTGCACGCCGAAGGGCTGCGCACGCTGTGGGACCTCGCGGCGGAGCAGTCGGCGGCCCACGCTCGCGCCCTGCAGGCCCTCGCCGTCTTCTATGACGGCGACGCCGCGGTCGGCGCTGGAGCGGAGGACGCGATCGACGCGATCGGTGTCGGGCTCGCGCTGCACTGCACGGTCGACCAAGCGGCCCGGCGGGTCACGGACGCGTTCCTCCCCGTCGAGCACCTGCCGCGCACGTTCGCCGTCCTGGAGAGCGGCGTGATGCCCGCGGCGTGGTTCGACGACGTGATCCGGCTCGTGCGCCGCCTGGTTCCCGAGGACCGGCGCCGGGCCGACGCGGTGATCGCGACCTGGGACATGCGCATCCCGCCCGAGCGCTTCCGCCGCGAGCTGCGGCATCTGGTCGATTGGCTCTCCGTGCGCGCCGCCGAGCCCGAGCGCGAGGACCCTCGTGCGTGCCGCGGCGTGACGCTGCTGCCGGATCCCCAGGCAGGGATAGGGCTGCTCGAAGTGCGTGGGCCGGCGCCGGAGATCCTCTCGCTCGCCCAGCGGCTCGACGCGTCCGCGCGCAGCCTGCAGAACGCCCAGCGCCATGCCCTCGCCCAGGGGTCGAAGATCCCCGGCGACCCCGAAGGACACGTGGCGTCGTCACGGCGCCCCCTGTCACTGTCCCAGCTGCGCTTCTGGCTCTTGACGGGAGCCGAGCTGGACACCGACGGGGTGCACGTGCCCACCGACCGCTTCCGCCTCAACGTCACCGTTCCCGTGCTCACGCTCCTGGGGGCGTCCGACCAGCCCGGCATGCTCGACGGACGGGTCCCGGTCCCACCGGACATGGCGCGCAGCCTCGCGGCGGAGGAGCACACCTGGTACCGGGTGCTCACAGACCCCGGCACGGGCGCATTCCTCCCCGTGCCCGCCGAGCGGTACACGCCGAGCTCGGCCATGCTCGAGCATCTGAGGTTGCGTCACGCGACATGCGCCGTGCCGGGCTGTGACCGCCCGGCGTCCTCCGCCTCGGAGTGCGACCACATCAAGGAGTTCGACCACCGGGATCCTGCTCGCGGTGGACGCACCGAGATCGAGAATCTCCACCTCCTGTGCTGGCAGCATCACGCCGAGAAGACGGCGGGGCGGCTCGATCCCGAGCGTCTGCCCGCGAACGGCACCGGGCCCGGCGCGACGGCGTGGAGGATCGGTCCCGTCGAGCGGCCGAGCGCCCAGATCGTGGTCGAGGACGACGTGGACCTCGCGACCCCGCGCGCGGTCGCCCAGCTCATGGCCTCGTGGAACGCGTACCTCGCACGCGCCGAGCCCCGTGAGGCACGGCGAGGCGGGCAGGAGCAGGACACACCGTCGGATCATCCGCCCGACGAGCCGCCGACGCGGTCCTCGCGGGAAGGACCGCCGTCGTCCGAACCCCCGCCGACAGACCCGCATGAGGCACCACCGTTCTGAGCCCGCCGCGGCTCCCCGCCTATGCGACCGACGACCGCGGCGAGGGATCCGTGGAGCGCGCCGTGAGGATGATCGGATCGCCCTCGGTGACGTACAGCGTGTGCTCGGCGTGCGCGCCGCGTGAGTGATCGACCGTCTCGACGGTCCAGCCGTCCCGTTCGGTGATCTCGAGCTCGCTCGTCGTGGCCGACAGGAACGGCTCGACCGTCAGCACCATGCCCGGCTCGAGCTCGCGGCCGGACCCGGGCGTGCCGTGATTGGGGATGAAGGGATCCTCGTGCATCGTGCGGCCCACGCCGTGCCCGCCGAACTGTCGGTTGATCGTGTAGCCGAGCCCATGGGCCGTCGTCTCGACGGCATGCCCGATGTCGCCCACCCGGTTCCCGGCGCGGACCTGGTCGATGCCTGCCCACATGACCGTCTCGGTGTCACGGATCAGCTGCAGGTCCGACGCCGCGGCCGTGCCGGTGACGATCGAGAGCGAGGAGTCGGAGACCCAGCCCTCGAGCTCGACCGCGAGATCGAGGGAGATCAGGTCGCCGTCTTCGAGCACACGATCGTAGGGGCGGCCGTGCAGCACGGCATCGTTGACGCTCGTGCAGATCACCTTCCCGAAGGGGTAGGCGCCGAACCGGGGATGGTAGTCGAGGTAGCAGCTCGTCGCGCCCGCCTCGCGGATCATCCGGTGCACCTCGGCGTCGATGTCGAGCAGGTTCCAGCCGACGTCCACCACGTCCCGCAGATGGGAGAGCACCCCGGCGACGAACTCGCCCGAGGGGCGCAGCTGCTCGACCGTGGGGAGCGAAGGCGCCGCGGGGCGGCGACGGCGGGGCAGGATCATGGGGTGACCTCGATCGTGCGCTCGGTGGTCTCGGCGTTGCTCATGGGAGCTCCCTGCCAGGTCCACATGGTCATCACGAGCCACGTGATCGACGCGGTGAACAGGGCGGCTCCCGCCATGTGGAAGCCGACGAGCACCGCGGGCAGGGCCGTGAAGTACTGCGTGTATCCGACGGCGGCCTGCAGCACCGTGACGACGACGAGCGCCCACGCGGCGCGGCGGGCGTGAGTGCGGGCGCGGATCAGATGGAGCACGAGGAGCATCCCGACCACGAGACCGCAGAACAGCATCACGGAATCCGCGTGCAGCCACGAGACCGTGCGCGGGTCGAGGCCCGTCCGCAGCGTCGCCTCGGCGTCGCCCGAATGGGGCCCGGAGCTCGTCACCACGGTCCCCAGCACGAGCACGACCGCCCCGACCACGGCGAGCGCGAGGGCGACGGCCAGGACCGGACGCGGCACCGCCGGTCGGCGGGGCCCGTCACCCTCGTACAGCCGGGCCACGAGCATCGTGGAGACCACGACGAGCGCGATCGAGATGAGGAAGTGCGGGGCGACCACACCGGGGTGCAGGTCGAGCTTGACGATCGCCATGCCGACGATCGCCTGCAGGGCGGTGCCGACGAGCGGCATGACCGCGAGCACGACGAACGAGCGGCCCTTGAAGCGCAGCCAGCGGACCGCGACCACGAGCAGGAGGATCGCGAAGACGCTGAGCACCCCCGTGAGGCTGCGGTTCCCGAACTCGATGAAGGCACGGAACCCGGTCGGGTTGGAGGTGGTGGGTGAGAACTGGCCGGGTTCGCAGTTGGGCCACGTCGAGCAGCCCAGCCCCGATCCCGTGAGGCGCACGACGCCACCCGTGACGATGATCCCCGTCTGGCACACGAGGTTGCCCCAGAAGGCGATCGCGACCAGCAGCCGCCGCGTGGGCGTGAGGGCCGCGAGCGCGGGGCTGGTGGGCGCCGCATCGGCCGACGCGGCGGGGGAGGCCGGGGACAGGGGCGAGCTCATGGGATCCAGTCTAGGAAGCGTGCGCCCTCCGGAGCCTGGGAACAGACCTCGGCACCGCCGACCTCACACCGAGGTCCAGCGGAAGTACCGCGAGACGAGCACCGACCCGCCGAGGGCCCACACGACGAGCACGACGAGCGAGCCCCACGAGAACGGCGCTCCCGCGAGGCACGCCCGCAGCAGCTCGCCGAGGGCGCCCGAGGGCAGCAGGTCGACGAGACCGCTCAGGAAGCGGGGGAAGTGGACGGCGGGGATGGCGACCCCGCCGACGGTCACGAACAGCAGGAACAGGACATTGGACAGGGCGAGCACCGCCTCCGTGCGCAGCGTCCCCGCGACGAGCAGGCCCAGGGAGCCGAAGGCCACGGTGCCGATCAGCCACACCGGAACGGCCGCGACCAGTCCGACCACGGACGGTCGCCATCCCAGGGCGAGGGCGAGCGATCCGAGCACGATCACCTGCAGCAGGTGCACACCGAGCGTCGCGAGGATCTTCCCCGCGAGGTAGCCGTCGCGTCCCAGCGGCGTGGTCGCGATCCAGCGCAGCACTCCTCCGCGTCGGTCGAACCCGGTCTGGATGGCCTGGGAGGTGAACGCCGTCGAGATGAGTGCGGTGGCGGCGGTCGCGGCGACGGCGGTGCCGATGCGGGGGATGCCGGCGACCTCGCCGACGGGCAGGGTGCGCAGACCGATCAGCACGAGCGCCGGCAGGATGAGGGCGACCATGAGCTGCTCGCCGTTGGTCAGCAGGATCCGCGCCTCGAACAGGGCGTGCTGGGCGATCCGGGTCAGGACGGGCGCGGGGCCGCCGCGTCGGCGGGGTCCGGTCGCCGTGGTCTCGGCGCTCATCGGGCCTCCTCGCGTGCGCCGGACGGGGCGTCGGAGGCCTCGGTGAGGTCGAGCAGGACCGTCTCGAGATCCGCGGCCCCCGTGGTGACGTCGAGCGACACGCCGAGGCGCGCCGCGGCCCGCCGCAGGTCCACCTCGAGCGGGCCGACCTTCTCGGGCGCGATGCCGGACGCGGTCGCGGTCAGGTGCACCGTCCCGTCGGCGGCTCGGTGCGAGGCGACCACCTGCTCGGGGCTTCCGGAGGTGACCACCTCGCCGCGCGCGATGACGACGACGTGGTCGGCGAGGCCCTCCACGTCGTCCATGAGGTGCGTGGTGAGCACGACCGCGGTGCCGGTCCGTGCGAGCGACCGCATCAGACGGCGCACGGTGCGCGAGATCGACGCGTCCATGCCGGCGGTCGGCTCGTCGAGGATCACGAGCTCCGGGCGCCCGACGAGGGCGAGGGCGAGGGCGAGGCGCTGACGCTGGCCCCCGGACAGCCGCCGCACGAGCGTCCCGGCGAACCGATCGATGCCGA
Source organism: Brachybacterium sp. (assembly GCA_032101665.1). GTDB lineage: Bacteria > Actinomycetota > Actinomycetes > Actinomycetales > Dermabacteraceae > Brachybacterium. The sequence goes on from DAMDHZ010000097.1 coordinate 8,152, forward strand.
GGTGCTCGGCGAGCTCGTCGACGTCGAGCGGGTCGGCGTACAGCGAGGCGCCGTAGCGCAGCAGTGCGAGAGCGGGAGCGCCCGAGGCGAGGCCTCCGTCCTGGATCATCACGCCGACGCGCGAGCGCAGCTCGGCGGAGGCGCGCCAAGGGTCGCGCCCGAGCACCCGCACGGTTCCCGCATCGGGCCTCAGCAGTCCTGTCGCGCAGTGGATGGTGGTCGACTTGCCCGCGCCGTTGGGGCCCAGCAGCGCGGTGACGGCCCCGCGCCGCGCGGTGAGCGAGATCCCGCTCGCGGCGCGCACCGGGCCGTAGGAGCGCACGAGGGAGTCGATCTCGAGCGCCGGGGGAGAGGTCTGTTCCATAGCGGGCCCATGCTAGGCCCGTGCACCTCCGGGCGACCTGTCAGAGCGCCGCCGCACTCAGCGGTGTGTGGGCCGGATCGACCTTCTCGGCATCGGGCACGGGGCCCGGCGCCGTGCCCGCGCCCCAGGTCGCGCTCTCGAAGCGGTCCCGGTCGTGGGGCTCGAGCAGAGAGGAGAGGTCCGGTCCGAGCGGGACGATCCGGGTCGGGTTCACGTCGGTCTGGACCTCGTAGTAGTGCTCCTTGATCTGCTGGAAGTCCACGGTGTCCCCGAATCCCGGGGTCTGGAACAGGTCCTTGGTGTAGTTCCAGAGGTTGTCGAGCGTGAACAGCGGCTGCCGGTTGGCCTTGAAATGCGCGTAGTACACGGCGTCGAAGCGGATCAGGGTCGGGAACAGGCGCAGGTCGGCCTCGGTGATCGAGGGGCCCATCAGATAGCGCGAGCGCCCGAGCCGCTCCTCGAGCACGTCGAGGCTCTCCCACAGGTCCCGGTAGGCGCTCTCGTACTCGGTCTGCGAGCCCGCGAAGCCGGTGCGGTAGACGCCGTTGTTGACGTGGCGGAGCATCCAGCGGTTCAGCTCGTCGATCTCCTCGCGCCGCGTCGTCGGGTAGAGGTCGGGTGCGCCCTCGCGCTGGTGGGCGGTCCACTCGGTCGCGAAGTCGAGCGTCATCTGCTGGAAGTCGTTGGTGACGACCGCGCCGTCGCGCGTGTCGACCATCGCCGGCACGGTGATGCCGCGAGGATAGTCGGGCACGCGACGGAAGTACGCCTCGCGCAGGCGCTCGATGCCGAGCACCGGATCCCGGCCGCCCGGATCGAGATGGAAGCTCCACGACCGCCAGTCGTGCAGAGGGCCCGCGATCCCCATCGAGATCACGCCCTCGAGGCCGAGCAGGCGGCGCGAGATCACGGCGCGGTGCGCCCACGGGCACGCGCGCGCGACGATCAGGCGGTAGCGGCCCGGCTCGACGCCGTAACCGTCCCGGGCGTCGCGCGTGATCCGGGTGTCGATGTAGCGCATGTCGCGGTCGAAGGCCTCGCCCTCGTGCACGTACGAGCCCGACTCGTCAGACGTCATGATCTGCAGCCTCCTTCGTGGTCGTCGTCGATGGCGCCCATCCTCGTGGACGGTTCGAGCCCCGACAAGTTCCCGTGACGAGCAGAACCTCCCCTCAGGTAAGGCGCACCTGTGTGGCGGGACGCACGCCAGCTCGCCGACCCAGGACTCGCTTTTTCGCAACCCGATGTTTGTAAAATGGATCGTGGGACCTCGGTCCCGGAGACCGGAGCGCGGGAAGGAGGAGGCATGGAGCACCAGGCACCCCCGAGCGAGGGTGGACGCGACACCCGTGAGCGCCTCATCGAGGCGATCACGTCCTACGGTCCGGTCACGGCGCGCGAACTCGCTGAGCGCTTCGGCCTCACGAGCGCGGCCGTGCGACGTCATCTCACGGCGCTCGAGGCCGAGGGGACGATCGAGGAGCACCAGGTGCCGGTCGCCCAGCGGGGCCGGGGGCGCCCCAGCAAGTCGTTCGTGATCTCGGCGCATGCGCGCACCGGGGGCGAGGACGAGGCCGACGACCTCGCCCGCCTGGCCCTGGACGCGCTCGCCCGGCTCGGCGGCCGGGACGCTCTCGAGCACCTCGCCTCCGAGCGCGTCGCCCCGTGGGAGCGGGAGTTCTCCGCGCGGATCGCGGCCCGCCGCGCGGCGGGCACGCCGACCGGTCCCACCGAGCGGATCGAGCTGCTCGCGTCGCTCCTCACGGAGCACGGCTACGCGACGACGGTGCGTCCGCTCACGGTGAACGTCCCCGGCGCCCCGGGCCGCGGCACCACGCGCCCGCGTACCGTGGTCACGGCCCAGCTGTGCCAAGGGCACTGCCCCGTCCAGGACGTCGCCGCCGATCACCCGGAGCTCTGCGACATCGAGACCCGCGCGATCTCCCGCATGCTGGGCGTTCCCGTCCAGCGCCTTGCCACGCTCGCAGGCGGCGCCCACGCCTGCACCACCCACATCCCGCTTACGGAGGGAAGAAACTCATGACGAGCGCACCCGAGCAGCTCAGCCAGGACGAGATCATCTCGTCCATCGGCAGCTATGCCTACGGATGGCACGACGAGGACGCGGCCGGTGCCTCGGCCCGCCGTGGCCTGAGCGAGGACGTCGTCCGCGACATCTCCGCCAAGAAGAACGAGCCGGAATGGATGCTCGAGCGCCGCCTCAAGGCGCTCCAGCTCTTCGCGAAGAAGCCCACCCCCACGTGGGGCGCGGATCTGTCGGGCATCGACTTCGACAACATCAAGTACTTCGTGCGGTCCACTGAGAAGCAGGCCGCGTCGTGGGAGGACCTCCCCGAGGACATCCGCGAGACCTACGACCGCCTCGGCATCCCCGAGGCCGAGAAGCAGCGCCTCGTGGCCGGCGTCGCCGCCCAGTACGAGTCCGAGGTCGTCTACCACCAGATCC
>DAMDHZ010000098.1:0-7993 GCA_032101665.1 Brachybacterium sp.
GCGCGAGGACCACGCCGACCACGAGCGGGAGCGCGATGGAGGGGACCGACACGGGCACGGCGAGCACGCCGGGCAGCCAGCCGAGGCCCCAGACCCCGAGCAGCACGGCCTGGACGAGCAGGTGCCCGGGAACGGTGCCGAGCGCCGATCCCACGAGCCCGACCAGGAGCGTCTCACGGGTCACGATGCCTGCGACCTGGCGGCGCGACGCCCCCAGCGTGCGCAGCAGGGCGAGCGAGCGGGTCTGCTGGGCCAGGGTGACGGTGAAGGTGTTGGCGATGACCACGGCCGTCGTCAGCAGGGCGATCACGACGAAGACGACGAGGATCGCGCCGAGGAACGCGAAGCCCTGCATCATGCCGTCGACCTGGTCGTCGATCGCCTCGGATCCCGTGCGGACCGTCAGGCCGGACGTGCTCGCGGCCGCGGCGACCGTGGAGGCGTCCTCGCCCGGCGCGACGGAGGCGAACCAGGTGGTGGTCATCTGCTGGGTCTCGTCGCCGAACACGATCGGGGCCGCCGCCGCGGAGACATGGATGCCCGACATGCCCATCCCCAGGGCCTGGGCCGTGGTGGGCGCGGTGATGCCCGTGACCGTGAAGGTCGGGTCGTCCGCGGACGGGTTCTGCCCGCCGAGCTGGTCACGGGGGATCGTGATGCGATCGCCGACGTTCGCGTGCAGAGTGCGAGCTGTCGAGTCGTCGAGCACCACCTCGTCGGCCGCGGAGGCGGCACGGCCGGACGTCAGGTCGAGGGGCTGTACGGAGGCGGGGAGCTCGCCCGTGAGCTGCACGAACGCGGTCCGGGCCGGGTCGGGCCCGGTGACCTGCGCGTAGGAGGTCAGCACGGGCGTGACGTCCCGGGCGCCGGGGATGTCCGGAGCCGAGGCCCCGTACTCCTCGGTGGTGGCCACGAGATCCACACCCGCGTAGGTCTGCTCGGCGCTCGCGCGCAGCGAGGCGGTCACGAGGCTGCCGGCGAGCACCATGACCGTGACGAAGGCGGTCGACAGGGCGATCGCGATGATCGCGGCGACGTGGCGCCGGGTGGGGGTCAGGCGCACCCGGCGATGCTGGGCGGCGCGGCTCATCGGCTCGACTCCTCGGCACGGTGGGTGGAGGCCGCGGAGTGCTCGAGGCCCTCGTCGGCGATGATGCGGCCGTCGGCCATGGTGACGATGCGGTCGGCGCGCTCGGCGGCATCCCGCTCGTGCGTGACCATCACGACGGTCTGGCCGAAGCGCTCGACGCTCAGGCGCAGGAAGTCGAGCACCTCGTCGGTGGTCGCGGTGTCGAGGTTGCCGGTGGGTTCGTCGGCGAACACGACGGCCGGGGAGGTGATGAGGGCGCGTGCGATCGCGACGCGCTGGATCTGCCCGCCCGAGAGCTGGGAGGGGAGATGGTCGAGCCGATCGGAGAGCCCGAGGGCGTCGACCACCGTGTCGTGCCACTCGCGGTCGACCCGCGCCCCCGCGAGATCGAGCGGGAGCAGCAGGTTCTGCTCGGCCGTGAGCATGGGCAGCAGGTTGAAGCTCTGGAACACGAAGCCGATCCGCTCGCGACGCAGGCGCGTGAGCGCGTTGTCGGACAGGCTCGTGATCTCGGTGCCGTCGATGCTGACGGTGCCGCCGTCGACCACGTCGAGGCCGGCGAGGGAGTGCAGCAGGGTCGACTTGCCCGAGCCCGAGGGCCCCATGATCGCGGTGAACTCCCCGCGGGCGAGGTCGAGATCGACGCCGGCGAGCGCCCGGACGGCGCTCTCACCGCTGCCGTACGTGCGGGTCAGGCCGCGAGCGCTCACCGCGGCGGGGTGTGCGGCGGGATCCGGCTGCGGCACCTGCGGGGCGGTCGGGAGGCGGGGGGTGGCGGACATGTCGCTCCTGGAGGGGTCGGGACGGGGGAACGTGACCACTCTTCCGCGACCTGGCGCACCGGGACATCGGCCGGGAGGTCCTCCCGGGTCGCACCGGGTGCGACCGACGACGGAGGCCGGGTCATCCCCGGGGATGACCCGGCCTCCCGGGACGCTGGACGATGGTCACTCGCCGGGCGTGACGAGCCCGGTCTCGAACGCGATGATGACGGCCTGCACCCGGTCGCGCGCGTGCAGCTTGGCCAGCACCCGTCCCACGTGGGTCTTGACGGTGGCCTCGGCGACGAACAACTCGGCGCCGATCTCCGTGTTCGACAGGCCCTTGGCCATGAGCCGCAGCACGTCGGTCTCGCGCTCGGTGAGGGTCTCGAGGATCGTCGTGTCCTTCTCGGCGGCGGGGGTGGCGGCGACCATCTGGGACAGCAGCCGCCGGGTGGCCGAGGGGGCGATCACGGCGTCACCGCGGTGGACGGTGCGGATGGCCCCGAGGAGCTCCTCCGGCTGGGCGTCCTTGAGCAGGAACCCGCTCGCGCCCGCGCGGATCGCGGCGACGACGTAGTCGTCGAGGTCGAAGGTGGTCAGCACGATGATGCGCGGGACACGGCCCTCGGGCGCCTGCTCGAGGATCCGGGCGGTGGCCTCGATGCCGTCCATGCGGGGCATGCGCACGTCCATCAGCACGACGTCGACGCTGCGCGCACGCAGCTGGTCGACGGCGTCGGCGCCGTCGGCGGCCTGGAGGACCACCTCGAGGTCGTCCTGGGAGTCGATCACCATCGAGAAGCCCGCCCTCACGAGCGGCTGGTCGTCGACGAGGGCGATGCGCAGGGGGCCGGGGCGGTCGGGAACGGTGGTCATGACGGCGGTCCTTGTCGGGTGGGGGCGGCGGGGGTCGGGAGGGGAGCGCGGGTGGCGCCGAGAGCGGGCCGGGCAGCGCGAGGCCGGGGCGGCGCCACGCCGAGCGGGATGCGCGCGGACACGCGGAAGCCTCCCGCGGGCAGGGGGCCGGCGGCGAGGGTGCCGCCGTGCAGGGTCACGCGCTCGCGCATCCCGGTGAGCCCGTGGCCGTGGCCGTCGGAGTCCGGGTCGGTGCCGCGCCCGTCGTCGGTCACGTCGATCGCGAGCCGGCCTGGGGTGCGGTGGACGGCCACGCGGGCGCTCGCGGCGGGTCCGGCGTGCTTGAGCACGTTGGTCAGGGCCTCCTGGACGAGGCGGAACATCGACAGGCCGAGGGCGGGCGGCAGGTTGGCGAGATCACCCGTGAGGTCCGCTTCGACCGTCAGCCCGGTCGCGCGCACGCGTGCCAGCAGCTCGGGCAGCGTGGTCAGGTCGGGCTGGGGGCCGAAGCTCGTCTCCTCCTCGTGGCGCAGCACGCCCAGCAGGGAGCGCATGTCGGCGAGGGCGGCGCGGCCGGTGGTGCCGATGGTCTCGAGCACCTCGGCGGCCTTCTCGGGGCGCCGGGACGCGATGAACCGGCCGCCGTCGGCCTGGGCGATGATGACCGACAGCGAGTGGGCGACGACATCGTGCATCTCGCGGGCGATGCGGGCGCGCTCGTCGGCGACCGCGAGGGCCGCGCGCTGCTCGCGCTCGCGCTCGGCCTGCTCGGCGCGCTCCCGGGCCAGGCGCATCTGGTCGATCCGGGCGTGCTGGTAGCGGCCCAGGGCCCATGTCCCGGCGACGGCCACGAGCCCGACGCCGAGGCTCATGACGAAGGCTGTGACCAGCTCGAGCACGTGCCGTGGGTCGGGGGAGAGGAACAGCGTGGCGACGGCGCCGGCCTGGAGGAGGGCGCCGAGGGCCGCGGCGGCGAGGGCGAGGCGGCCCGTGCGCACGGAGCCGTGGGCGGTCGCGCAGAACAGCGCGTAGAAGATCATGGCGTCACCGAGCACCGCCGTGGTCTCCGAGCCGAGGTGGAGGGCGCCGAGCACGAAGTGGAGCACCGCGAGGATGCCGATCAGGAGGGCCGAGAGGCCCGGTCGGGTGCGGCCGAAGGCGCCCAGAGCGACCATCGGGACCGTGAAGACCCACCAGAACTCGATCGTGCCGCCCACCACGCCGGCCAGCAGCAGGAAGACGGCGGCACCGCCGAAGATCACGCCGTCGACCTCGCCCGGGTGCTCGACCACCCAGCGGAACGGATCCCGGCGCGGGCGCGTGGACGGCGGGACGGACAGGCTCATGGCTCGAGCGTATCGCCGCCCTGGAGACCGCCGCCTCCGCCCGCGGGCGGACGTGACGGGCCCGGCATCCCCCTGGGAACGGACCCCGGCGGCAGCGTGCGGACGGGGCGGGTCAGTCGGCGACGAGGATGCTCGGGCCCGTCGCCTCGAGCAGCCCGGGCGCATCGTGGCGCACGCTGCCCACCTCCGGGCCGACGGGTCGCAGCGCGAGGTCGGTGTCCGGGAGCAGATGGACGTCGTCGAGGATCCAGGCCTGGGCCTCGGCCGCGTCGTCCATCTGGGGCGACAGCCACGCGTCCACCTGATCGCGACGCAGCATCACGGGCGTGCGGCCGTGGAGGTCAGCGAGGACCTCGTGACTCGACGCGCGCGTGATGACGGTCGCGGTCAGCAGCCAGCGGCCGTCCTCGCTCGCCGCGGGACCCTCGTGGTGGCCGTGGCCCTTCCACCAGGAGACGAGCGCCGCCATGTAGAGGGTCGAGCCGTCGGCCGCGGCCACGTAGTAGGGCTGCCTGGTCGTCGAGCCGGCGGTGCGGCGCCACTCGTAGTAGCCGTCCATCGGCACGATGGCCCGGTACCGGGACAGGGAGCCGCGGAAGGAGGGCTTGGAGCGCAGGGTCTCGCGCCGTGCGTTGAAGGTGCGCGCGGAGGCCGACTCGTCGGTCACGAAGGAGGGCAGCAGGCCCCAGCGGGCCACCCGGAGGGCACGCAGCACCGCACCTGAGGTGTGGTCGATCGACTCGGTGACCACGTGGATCGGCGTGGTCGGCGGGATGTTCCAGCGCGGCCGGATCGTGGGGTCGGCGAGGTCGACGGCGTCGAGGTCGTCGACGAGCGGTTCGATCTCCTGGTAGAACGCGAAGCGTCCGCACACGGCTCAGTCGTCGCGGGACTCGGGGGAGGTGGCGTCGGAGCGCGTGGGATGCGAGCCGCCTCGCTCGCGGCCGACCGAGCCGGTGAGGCGGGAGTCCTCGCCCGTGTACGCCTCGGAATCGCGGTGGAGGTTCTCCAGGCGCAGGTCACGGCCCGCGTCGACCACCTGCTCGTACTTCTGCTCCTTCTTCTCGGCGCCCTTCTCGCCGCGCAGCGGGAGGGCCAGGGAGTCCTCGGCGGGCTTGCCGGCGGTGAGCTCCTTGGCGCGCTCGAACTCGGCGTCGACCTCGGCGCCCATCACCACCACGATGTTCATCACCCAGAGCGCGAAGAGGATGGCCATCAGGCCGCCGATCGCGCCGTAGCTCGAATAGCTCGCGAAGGTGGACAGGTAGATCGACAGGACCACGGCGGCGATCGCGATGCCGACCACGGCGAAGATGCCGCCGGGGGAGACGAGGCGGAAGGGCTTCTTGACGTTCGGGGTGGCCCAGTACACGAGCGAGATCACGAGGATCAGCAGGATCACGATGACGGGCCACTTGACCCACGCCCACACCGGCAGGAAGGTGTCGGAGAGGAAGTCGAGGGCTCCGGTGGCGCCCATCCGGCTCGCGATCGGCCCGGCCACGGAGTCGACCAGGGTGCGGTTGAGCAGGAGCGAGACCATGATGAGCAGGATCCCGACGATGAAGCCGAGGGTCACCCCGAGCATCGAGGCGTTGAGCTTGATCGCATTGCGCCCCTCGGGGATGTCGTAGATCTGGTTGGAGACCCGTGAGAACGCCTTGACGTAGGCGGAGGCCGACCACAGGGCGGTCGCGATGCCGATGATCAGCGCGATCGTGCCGCCGGTCGCCGAGCCCATGAGCTTGTCGAGCGTGGCGTCGACGAGTGTGTTCAACGCCTGGGGGTCGTCCATCGACTGTCCGAGGCCGGAGCGCGCGATCCCGTCCTTGAGGACGGCGGAGATCTGGTCCTGGATGCCCGACAGCAGCAGGGTGGCGAGGGAGAAGACCGCCAGCAGCGTCGGCGCGAGGGACAGCACGAGGAAGTACGTGAGCTTGGCGGCCTGGTCGGTGCCCTGATCGCGCGAGAACTCGCTCAGCACCCGCTTGGCCATGTACTTCCATCCGCTGCCCGTGAGCTTGGGGTCGTTCGCGGCATCGTCCTTCGTCGCTGTGCGGGGCATCGCGGCCTCCTGTCTGAGATGCAAGTGCGGGGAAGATCGGGGACATCGTCCCACGTCCGCGGGGCCGACGCCCCGGTACGGCGAACGCCCGGCCGGAGCAGCCGGCCGGGCGTTCGCCGTGAACGCGGGCGCGGTCAGCTCGAGCGCACGTCGTCCGCCGCTCCCTTGGCGGAATCGACGACGTCCTCCGTCTGGGACTGCCCCTCGCTCTTGACGTTCTGGGCGCTCTCGACGGCCGAGTCCTTGATGGTGGACGCCGCCTCCTGCGCCGGCTCCTTGAGGTCCTCGGCGACGGCACGCACCTGCTGCTTCGCCTCGTCCAGGACCGGCTCGGCCTTCTCCTCGACGCGCGAGGCCGCTCGCTTCTCGGCATCGCTGACGGGCAGCAGCGAGGCGACCAGCATGCCGGCGCCGAGGGCGATCAGGCCGGCGGCCAGCGGATTGCCCTGGGTGCCGCGCTTGACCTTCGAGGGCACCTGCTGGGCCGTGGCCGAGGCGTCGTTCGCGACCGACTGCACCGTGTCCCGCGCGCTCGAGGCGGCGTCCGACGCGCGGGTGCCCGCGTCGTCGGCGCTGCCCATGATCCGCTCGCGGACGGTGTTGACCTTGTCCTTGACCTTGTCCGTCTGCCGCTGAGCGATGTTCGACGGGCTGACCTTGTCCGTGACGGCATCGACGTCCGTCGACAGGTTCTGACGGGTGCGCTCGATCTCGGCGCGGATCTCTTCGGGGCTCTGCTGTGTCATCGTGCTTCCTTCGATGGGGTGACGGCTTCCGGAATCTTCTTGAGGGAGTCGGTGGTCTGGGGAACCCCCTCGATCTGGTCGAGGCTCTTCTTGCCGATGATCGCGAGTACGGCGGCGACGATGCCCCACAGCACGGCGACGATCACGGCCGACCACGCATAGCCGACGGCGGTGCCTCCGATCGCCGCCCACAGCGCGATGGACAGGAACAGCAGGACGAAGTGCCCGGCGACGCCCGCCCCGCCCAGCAGTCCGGCTCCTCGCCCCGCCTTCTTGGCGGATTCCCTGAGCTCGGCCTTGGCCAGCGCGGTCTCCTGGCGGATGAGCGTCGAGAGGTCGGTGCTCACCTGTGACAGGAGGGTGCCCAGCGACTCGTCCTGGGCGCGCCGCTCAGCCTCGGTCGCAGGTGGCGTGTACTCGGTGCTCACGGCCGGCCGCCTCGAGGATCGGGGATCTCGTTCCAGGCGACCGGTTGGTCGGCGACCGCCGGGATGTCAGGACGCGGCGGCACGGGTGGCACCGCGGCGTCCCCGTAGCCGTAGGCAGCGTCGGGGGAGCGGTCCGTCGGGGGACCCGCGGGCGCGTTCAGGGCGTTCGCGGAGGTCGTGCGGCCACCGACGCCCTGGTCGTCGTCCTGCGTGCGGTTGTCGACCACGCTCCGCGTGAGACGTCCTGCCACCAGGCCGAGGCCCGCCGCGATGCCCAGGAAGGCGAGCGGTCGGCGTCGGGCGAAGCTCTTGACCTCCTCGAGCACGTCACGGGGCTCGTGATTCTCGAGCCACTGCGCGGCCGCTCCGGTGCGCTCGTTGATCTGTCCGGCGAGCTCGGTGACCAGGCCCTGATCCGGCGTCTGGCCCTGTGCCACGCGGCCGAGGTCGTCGCTCAGGCTCCGCAGGGCGCCACCGGCGCGGTTCAGTTGGTCGGAGGCCTGGGAGTTGAGGCTCGAAGTGGTCTCGTCGAGCAACTTGCGCCCTTGTCGGACGGTGTCCTCCTTCACGGAGGCCGCCTCGTCCTTGGCCGTCTCGGCGACGGAGCGTCCGGCCTCGCGGGCGTCCCCGGCGACGTCCTTCGCCGCGTCCTTGGCCTGATCCGCGGTGCTGTCGTCACCCTGATCCGGCGTGGGGGGC
>DAMDHZ010000098.1:8003-10843 GCA_032101665.1 Brachybacterium sp.
GGGGCAGCTCGTCGGTGCTCCCGACGACCGGGGCCGGGGGCGGAGGGACGACGGGCCCCGGTGGCGGGGGCACGGCAGGGGCCGCAGGGTCGGTGTCCGAGGCGTCACCGGGCATTCCGGAGCCGTATCGGGACGTGGGGTAGGGATCAGTCATGGCTGTCTCCTTCCGAGAGTGCGGGCGGTCTCGCGGGTGCGAGGCGCCGCGCGGGATGTGGTGCGTGGGCGGCACGGTCATGCCGTCCGGGTCGATGGGCACCGGTGTCGACGACGTGATCGCGGCGCGGCGGTGTGCACCACGTCACATCCGTGTGGTTCGACGATACTCGGCGCTCCCGGCAGGAGCGACGGCGGGGCACTCGGAGTTGAACGACGATGGTGACTGTGGTAGGGACTCTCGTTCCCAGATGGGCGGGATTCTCGACCGCTCGAGCCTACGGACGGCCTCGAGGTGTCGGCGGGTCGACCCGCTCTCGATGTGGTCGACCAGCCCGCCTGTCCACAGCGAGGGACCCGGCCGCGCAGCGGGCCCCGAGGCCGTCTAGAGTGACCCCCATGCGAGACGTGCGTCACAGGGGGTGATGTGCGAGGGGAGCTCGGGGGGAGGTCCGCGCGTGGATGCACTGTCCGTCATCGAGGCCGAGGCCCGGGAGCTGATCCGCCGTCGCGGCCTCGACTCCCAGGCCGACCAGCTCGAGCCGCTCATCCGTGACGTGGTCGAGGACTACGAACACCGCGCGGCGCAGGGCGCCGTGCCTCCCCTGCGCGACGAGGAGTCCGTCGTGGCCTCGGTCGCGGCTCGGATCGGCGGCTTCGGACCGCTTCAGGAGTTCCTGGACGACCCCGCCATCGAGGAGGTGTGGATCAACTCCCCGAGCGAGGTGTTCGTGGCCCGCAACGGGCGTAGCGAGCTGACCCCGCTCGTGCTGTCGGACGACCAGGTCCGCAGCATCGTCGAACGGATGCTGGTCAGCTCGGGGCGACGCCTGGACCTGTCGAGTCCGTTCGTGGACGCGCTGCTGCCCGACGGCAGCCGGCTCCACGTCGTCATTCCGTCTGTCACCCGCCGGCACTGGGCGGTCAACATCCGCAAGTTCGTCGCCCGCGCCCACTCCCTCGACGACCTCGTCGCGCTCGGCTCGCTGCCCGCTCACGCGGCCGCGTTCCTCGACGCCGCCGTCGAGGCAGGTCTCAACCTGATCGTCAGCGGCGCCACAGCATATAGACTCGAACCATGATATTCAAGGGGCGGCGAGCAGGCATCTACTGCCGCATCAGCAAGGACAGCGAGAAGACCGGCAAGGGAGTCGCACGACAGGAAGAAACGTGCCGTGAGCTGGCAGAACACCTCGGCTACGACGTCGCCTACGTCTACGTCGACAACGACATCTCCGCCAGTTCGAAGTCCCACAAGTCACGCCCCGCCTACGACGAGCTCCTCGCCGCGATCCAGACGCGCAGCATCGAAGCCGTGATCTGTTGGGACACCGACCGCCTGCACCGCCGGCCCGCCGAGCTCGAGCACTACATCGGAGTCTGCGGCGTCGACCCAGGCGTGCCAACCCACACCGTGAACGCCGGCGACATCGACCTCGCCACGTCCTCCGGGCGCATGGTCGCGCGCATCAAGGGAGCCGTGGCCGCCGCCGAATCCGAGAAGATGAGCGAACGCATCCGCGCCCAGAAGCAGGAAGCGCGCGTTAAGGGGCGGCCGATGGGCGGCCCAGTACCCCTGGGATGGATCAAGGGCGAGGACGCCGGGACGTTCCTCCCTGACCCGACGACGGCACCACTCATTGCAAAGGCGACACAGCACGTCGCACGCGGTGAATCGCTGGTGAAGGTCACACGCTGGCTCGAAGACCAGGGCATGCGCGGCCGTCGCCGTGACTACCAGCGGCCTGCCGACGGGAACGACCCACGGTCCTGGGACGAGCACGGGCCCATCATGTCGGTGAACACCGTCCGAACCATGCTCCTGCGCCCCGCCAACGTGGGCCTGCAGGAACACGACGGGCGGACCTATCCGGGGCTGTATCCGGCAATCGTCGATGCGGACGACTATGCGTCATGCGCGGCGGCACTGAAGGCGAAGCGTGGCAAGGCCCCCGGTGGTGGGCGGCGCAAGCACCTGCTGTCCGGCGTCGCGCACTGCTGGTGTGGCGCGCACATGATCGGGGTCAACCCTGACCAGTACGCATGCTCGAGCCAGAAGCGGCAGGCGGGCCGCACGGCGCCGGGTCACGCCCACAAGCGGGTGAAACCGCTGGATGGGTACGTGCGCGAAGTGGTCGCGGCCTATCTCGGCAGCACCGACGTCGCGTCCGCCGTCTTGGACGAGGCGCGGAAGCGTCGCAAGCGCGCGACGGTGAACGCGGACGCGGTGAGGGCAACGCTCGCCGATCTTGAGGAACGAAAGCGCACACTCGCGCGCCTGTTCGCCGCTGGGACGATCGGTGAGGGGCAACTCGTCGAGGGCACTGCAGACCTGGACGCTCAGATCCGCGGTGTGGAGGTGGAGCTCACGGTCGGCAGTGGATCGCGAGCTGTGTCCCGGATCCTCCGGGCCCCGTCCCCGCGAGAGGCGTTTCTTGGCGCCCCGATGGACCAGCAGCGTGCGGTCATCTCCGAGCTGTTTCGGGTCGACATCGAGCGTGGAGACGGGAAGGGTGGCCGCAGGTTCCGCACTGAGGAGATCATCATCGAGCCCAAGGCGGTGGCGTCATGAGCGAGCGATGGGACGAGGCCCGGGCGGAGATTGATGATGAACTCGGCCGCTACGAACAGCACACAGACGACCGGGAGGAAGTCGAGTGGATGCCGTTCCGTGTCAACGGGCGTCA
>DAMDHZ010000099.1:0-2586 GCA_032101665.1 Brachybacterium sp.
TAGAGCATCACCTTGCCAAGGTGAGGGTCGCGGGTTCGAGTCCCGTCGTCCGCTCGCATGACAGCACCGCACCCCGGTGGGTTGGCCGAGAGGCGAGGCAACGGCCTGCAAAGCCGTGTACACGGGTTCGAATCCCGTACCCACCTCGCACTCCGGTCCCGCCGGACAGCAACGGGCGATTGGCGCAGCGGTAGCGCGCTTCCCTGACACGGAAGAGGTCACTGGTTCGATCCCAGTATCGCCCACCAGCTCGACGAGAGCCCCGGATCCCCGCGGATCCGGGGCTCTCGCCCTGCGCGGGGGTGCTTGCGCCCAAGGTCCCCGCGTCGGGGTACCGACCGATCGGCTCGCCCCACCACGTGACCCACCCCCCTCCGCGTAGGGCCGTCCAGGATTGCGCCGATAAGCTTCGCCCATGCAGATCTGGCCCGGACAGTCCTACCCGCTCGGCGCGACCTTCGACGGCGTCGGCACCAACTTCGCGCTCTTCTCGGAGGCCGCCGAGGCGGTCGAGCTGTGTCTCTTCGCCGCCGATGGAGCGGAGACCAAGGTCCCCGTGACCGAGGTGGACGGGCACGTCTGGCACGTGTACCTGCCCTCCGTGCAGCCCGGGCAGCGCTACGGCTTCCGCGTCCACGGGCCCTACGACCCCCCGCAGGGCCAGCGCTGTGACCCGTCCAAGCTGCTGCTGGACCCGTATGCCAAGGCGATCGAGGGGATGGCGTCCAATCACCCGTCGCTGTACTCCTACGACTTCGACGACCCGAGCGTGCGCAACGAGGACGACTCGGCTGCGCACACGATGCACTCGGTGGTCGTCTCACCCTTCTTCGACTGGGGCAACGACCATCCGCCGGCCCACGAGTACCACGACACCGTGATCTACGAGGCGCACGTCAAGGGCCTGACGATGACGCATCCGGGCATCGAGGAGAGCATCCGCGGCACGTACGTCGCGATGGGCCACCCCGTGACGATCGACCACCTCACCTCCCTCGGGATCACGGCGGTCGAGCTGATGCCGGTCCATCAGTTCGTCCAGGACGGGCACCTGCAGGAGAAGGGCCTGCGCAACTACTGGGGTTACAACACCATCGGCTTCTTCGCGCCGCACAACGAGTACGCCTATGCGGGGCAGCAGGGCCAGCAGGTCCAGGAGTTCAAGCAGATGGTCAAGAACCTCCACGAGGCGAACATCGAGGTGATCCTCGATGTCGTCTACAACCACACGGCCGAGGGCAACGAGAAGGGCCCGACCCTGTGCTTCCGGGGGATCGACAACGCGTCGTACTACCGCCTCGTGGACGGCGACCAGGCCCACTACTACGACACCACGGGCACCGGGAACTCGCTGCTCATGCGCACCCCCCACGTGCTGCAGCTGATCATGGACTCGCTGCGCTACTGGGTCACCGAGATGCACGTCGACGGCTTCCGCTTCGACCTCGCCTCGACGCTCGCGCGCGAGCTGCACGAGGTCGACCGCCTGTCGGCATTCTTCGACATCATCCAGCAGGATCCGGTCATCTCCCAGGTCAAGCTCATCGCCGAGCCGTGGGACCTCGGCGACGGCGGCTACCAGGTGGGCGGGTTCCCGCCCCTGTGGTCGGAGTGGAACGGTCGCTACCGCGACACGGTGCGCGACTTCGAGCGCGGTGAGCCGGGCACCCTCGGCGAGTTCTCCTCACGTCTGGCGGGCTCCTCGGATCTCTACCAGCACACGGGACGCACGCCCATCGCGTCGATCAACTTCGTGACCGCCCACGACGGGTTCACGCTGCGCGACCTCGTGTCCTACAACGAGCGGCACAACGAGGCCAATGGCGAGGGCGGCAACGACGGCGAGAGCCACAACCGGTCCTGGAACTCGGGGGCGGAGGGCCCGACCGACGACGAGGAGATCACCGCGCTGCGTCTGCGCCGCGCCAAGAACTTCATGGCGACGCTGCTCATCTCCCAGGGCGTGCCGATGATCCTGCACGGCGACGAGATCGGCCGCACCCAGGACGGGAACAACAACTCCTACTGCCAGGACAACGAGCTGTCGTGGGTCGACTGGGACATCGACGAGGACGAGCAGGAGATGCTCGACTTCACGCGCGAGATGATCGCGCTCCGACGGGCCCATCCCATCTTCCGCCGCCGCCGCTTCCTGCAGGGCGTCGTGCGGGAGGGCGCGCCGTCCCATCTCGCGGACGTGGTCTGGATGGGAACCGACGGCTCCCCCATGGAGCCCGAGGGCTGGGACGATCCGCTCAACAAGTGCGTGTCCGTGTTCCTCAACGGCTCCGGGATCCCCGAGCCCGACGACCGCGGCGGGCGCATCGTCGACGACTCCGCCCTGATCATGTTCAACGGCTCGGGCAACGGCGTCGAGTTCACGATCCCGGTCGCCGAGTACGGCGAACGGTGGACCGTCATCAACGGCACGGAGACGGCCATCGAGAAGGGTCAGAGCTTCGATCCGGAGACGGTGCTGACGCTCGATCCGTACTCGATGCTCATCCTGGGACGGCCCCACAGCGAGCAGACCGCCCAGCGACCCGGCTCCCACGCCCCGGTCGACTCGATCGGCGCGGCTGTCGA
>DAMDHZ010000099.1:2596-3466 GCA_032101665.1 Brachybacterium sp.
GGACGCCGCGTCCGCGACGCCCGGGACCGCCGGCCCTGCCGTGACCGAGGTACCGCCCGCCGTGCCCGCCGAGCAGTCCCCCGAGAGCGACGAGGAGCCTGAGGACGCGGCCGAGCGGTCCGCCCAGGGCGACCCGAAGGACGCCTCATGACCGGGGCGCCCGTCCCGACCAGCACGTACCGTCTGCAGCTGCACGCGGGCTTCACGTTCGACGACGCGGCACGGCTCGTGCCCTACCTCGCTCGGCTCGGCGTGGGGCACGTGTTCTGCTCCCCCGTGCTGCAGGCGGCGCCCGGCTCGATGCACGGCTACGACGTCGTCGACCACGCACGCATCAGCGACGAGTGCGGCGGCGAGGACGGCCTGCGCCGCCTGGCCGAGGCGGCCCACGCCCACCGGATGGGCCTGATCGTCGACGTGGTGCCCAACCACATGGCGATCCCGACCCCGATCTGGCACAACCGGGCCCTGTGGGACGTGCTCCGCAACGGACCCGCCTCACCGTACGTGTCCTGGTTCGACCTCGACGCGACGACCGAGCGCGGCATCCTGGTCCCGGTGCTGGGGCGCCCCATCGGCCAGGTGCTCGCCGACGGCGAGATCGGGCTCGACCGGATCGAGATCCCCGGCCCCGACGGCTCCTCGCACACCGAGCGCGTGGTGCGGTACTTCGACCACGTCCTCCCCGTCGCCGAGGGCACCGAGTCCCTCGGGATCGCCGACCTGCTCGAGCGTCAGTGGTACCGCCTGGCCTACTGGAAGGTCGCCGACGACGAGCTGAACTATCGGCGGTTCTTCGACGTCGACACGCTCGCCGCGGTCCGGGTCGAGGACCCCGAGGTGTTCGAGGCCACTCATCGTCTGCTGCTG
>DAMDHZ010000099.1:3476-10748 GCA_032101665.1 Brachybacterium sp.
GCTGCTGTCCCTGCACGAGCAGGGCGTGATCGACGGCTTCCGGATCGACCACCCCGACGGGCTCGCCGACCCCCGCGGCTACCTCGCGGAGCTCGCCGCCGCGTCCGGCGGCGCGTGGACCGTGGTCGAGAAGATCCTCGAGGGCGACGAGCAGCTGCCGAGCGACTTCGCGTGCGCCGGCACCACCGGCTATGACGCCCTGCGCCGCGTGGGCGGCCTGTTCCACGACGCCCGCGGCACGCTCGAGCTCACCCACCTGTGGCAGCACAGCACCGGCGACCTGCGCCCCTTCGAGGAGATCGCGGCGGTGTCGACCGAGCTCGTCGTGACCACGAGCCTGTGGGCCGAGATCGAGCGGCTGACCGCCCTCGTGCATCGCATCTGCGCGGAGGACATCCGCCTGCGCGACACCACCCGGCGTCATGTCCAGCGCGCGATCGTCGCGCTCCTGGAGTCGATGGACCGCTATCGCGCCTACATCGTGCCCGGCGAGCACGCGCCGCGCGCCCAGCGCGAGGTGATCGTGCACGCGGCCGATCGTGCGCGTCTCGTGCTCGGCGAGGACGTCGACGCGGGCGCGGCGCTCGACATCGTCGTCGCCCTCGCGTGCGGCGACGAGGTCGGCAGCGCCGGCCGCACGGACACACCCGATCGCGCCGAGTTCATCGTCCGCTTCGCGCAGACCTGCGGTCCGATCCACGCCAAGGGTCTCGAGGACACCGCGTTCTACCGCTACAACCGCTTCATCGCGGTCAACGAGGTGGGGTCGGACCCCGACCGCATCGGGGTCGAGCCCGACGACCTGCACGACCACTGCCAGCGCATGCTGCGCACCTTCCCCGACGCGATGACCACGCTGTCGACGCACGACACCAAGCGCAGCGAGGACGTCCGAGCGCGTCTGGCCGTGCTGACCGAGCTGCCCGGCGAGTGGTCGCAGACGGTCACCGCCCTGCGCGAGGCCACCCTCGCCGAGCGCAGCGACCGCGTCGACGGCGCGACCGCCCTGCTGCTGTGGCAGACCCTCGCCGGCACGTGGGAGCTGCCGGGCTCACCGACCGCGCGGATCACCTACGAGCGGCTCGAGGGCTACCTCACCAAGGCGATGCGGGAGGCCAAGGTCCACACCACCTGGACCGAGCCCGACGCGGAGTACGAGACCGGGGTCCTGCAGCTCGCGGCCGACGCCCTCGCCTCTGCCCGGGTCGCCGAGATCCTCGAGGACTGGACCCGCCGCACCGCCCCCGCCCAGCGGGCCGCGATCCTCGGCCAGAAGCTCATCCAGCTCCTCATGCCGGGCGTGCCCGACGTGTACCAGGGCAACGAGACCACCGACTTCTCCCTCGTCGACCCGGACAACCGCCGCGCAGTGGATCACGCCGCCCATGCCGAGCGCCTGGCCCGCATGAGAGACGGCGCCCGCCCCGACGGGGTCGCCGACGAGAAGCTGTGGCTGACCCATCGCGCTCTGACCTTGCGCTCCGAGCGTCCCGAGCTGTTCCGGGGACGCGGGACCACGTACCAGGCCGTCGCCACCACCTCCGGGCATGCCGTGGCCTTCGCCCGCGGGCGCGAGGACGCCCCGGCCGAGGTCGTCGCCGTCGCGACCCGTCTGGCCTCGGGGCTCGCCCAGCGCGGCGGCTGGGGCGAGGCGAGCATCGTGCTGCCCGAGGGGACCTGGACCGACCGTCTCACGGGACGCGAGGTGCCGGGTGGACCCGTCCATCTCGCCGAGCTGCTCGCCGAGCTCCCGGTCGCCCTGCTCACGAAGGAGATCCGATGAGCGCGTCCGTCCCCACGGCCCCCGGCACCCACGATCCGGGCCCGCGCCCGGCGTCGCGGCACGCCGTATGGGCCCCCGACGCCGACCGGGTCGAGATCCGCGTCCGTGCCCGCGGCGCGGACACGCCGGACGTGCACGCCATGTCCCGCGGCGCGGGCGGCTGGTGGAGCCTCCCGGACCGACCGGCTCGCCCCGGCGAGCGGTATGCCTTCCGTCTCAACGGCGACGGGCCATGGCTGCCCGACCCGCGCTCGCTCCTGCAGCCCGAGGGAGTGCACGGCGCGAGCGAGGTCGTCGACGTCGGCACGCTCGCCCGCCACGAGGGGTGGGCGGGCATCGACCTGCGCGGCCGCACCCTCTACGAGCTCCACGTCGGCACCTTCACGCCCGGGCCCGACGGCTCCGGCGGCACCTTCGACTCCGCGATCGAGCGCCTCGACGACCTCGTCGCGCTCGGCGTCGACGCGGTCGAGGTGATGCCCGTGGCCGCCTTCCCGGGCGACCGCGGCTGGGGCTATGACGGCGTGGACCTGTACGCGACCCACATCGCCTACGGGGGGCCGGAGGCGTTCGCCCGCTTCATCGCGGCCGCCCACGAGCGTGGCCTCGGCGTGGTCCTCGACGTCGTCTACAACCATCTCGGACCCGACGGCAACCATCTCGGCGCCTTCGGCCCGTACTTCACCGACGCCCACCACACCCCATGGGGCTCGGCCGTGAACCTCGACACGGACGGGAGCGACGAGGTGCGCGCCTTCCTTCTCGGCAACGCGCGCCAATGGCTGCTCGACTTCGAGCTCGACGGCCTTCGCCTCGACGCCGTCCACGAGCTGCGCGACGACTCCCCGCGACACGTGCTGGCCGAGCTCTCGGACGCGGTGGCGGCATGGTCCGACACGATCGGGCGACCCCTCACCCTGATCGCCGAGTCCGACCTCAACGATCCGCGCATGGTGACCCCGACCGCCCGGGGCGGCCTCGGCATGGACATGCAGTGGGCCGACGACATCCACCACGCCGTCCACGCCTGGGTCACGGGCGAGCGCGAGGGGTACTACGGGGACTTCGGCTCCGCGGCGACGCTGGCCAAGACCCTCACCCGGGTCTTCGAGCACGACGGCACCTATTCGTCCTTCCGCGACCGCGCCTGGGGCGCACCCGTGGACCGGGACTCGAGCGCCTACGACGCGCACTCCTTCGTGGCCTTCCTCCAGGATCACGACCAGGTGGGCAACCGTGCCGCCGGGGACCGGATCGACGCGACCGTGAGCCCCGGCCGGCACGCCGCGGCGACCGCGCTGATCCTGTGCGGCGCCGCCACCGCGATGCTCTTCCAGGGGGAGGAATGGGGGGCGAGCACGCCGTTCGCCTACTTCACCGACCATGACGAGGAGCTCGGCGCGCTCGTCACCGCCGGCCGCACCGAGGAGTTCGCGAAGATGGACTGGGCCGACCCGGTGCCGGACCCCCAGGCCGTCTCGACCTTCCGCGACTCGATGCTCGACTGGGACGAGCGGACCCGCGGCGACCACGCCCGCCTGCTCGACTGGTACACGCGACTGATCGTCCTGCGGCACGAGCTGCCGGAGCTCACGGACCCGGACCTGCGCCGGACCTCGGTCGAGGTGCTCGGCGAGGAGACGGTGATCCTCCGCCGCGGTGGCATCGGCGTCCTCGCCCATCGCGGTGACGGCGAGGTCTCGCCCGAGGTCGTCGCAGGTGAGCTGCTCGCGAGCTGGGGCGGCGTCGAGCACGAGGGTCGTCTCACGCTGAGGGGGCCGGGAGCGGTCGTCTTCCGCTGCTGAACGGCGGCGGTGCGGTCAGCCGCGGCACGTCACCCCTTGTCGGCGCCGGCCGTCAGCCCCTCCGTCAGTCCACGCTCCGCGATCGCGTAGATGATCACGATGGGCGCCGTGAGCAGCACGGAGCCGGCCATCAGCACCGTCTTGGAGAACTCGACGCCGTTGGACAGCTGTGAGAGGCCGAGGGAGACCGTCCACAGCTCCGGCTTGGCGACCAGGAACAGCAGGGCGAAGAGGAACTCGTTCCAGGCGATCATGAAGATGTACAGCCCGGTGGAGATGAGCGTCGGCCGCGCGAGCGGGATGATGAGGCGCACCAGGATCTGCCACCGGTTGGCGCCGTCCACCATCGCCGCCTCGTCGATCGAGGTGGGGATGGTCTCGAAGTACTGGCGCAGCATGTACACCGAGACCGGGATGGTCAGTGCGATGTACACGATCACCAGCCCGAACAGCGACTCGCGAATGCCGATCGCGCTGAAGGCGACGAACAGCGGTATGGCCAGGATGATGGCCGGGAACATGTACACCAGCAGGAACAGCCCGCCCAGCTGCGAACGGCCCGGGAAGCGCAGGCGGGAGACGGCGTACGCGGCGGGGGTGACGATCACGAGCGTGACGACGGTCGAGACGGATGCCGCGATGAAGGAGTTCAGCATCATCCGCGCGAAGCCCTGGCCTCCTTCCTCGCGCGAGCGGAGGACCTCGAGGTAGGTGTCCAGCGTGATCGACTCCGGGACGGGGACGATCCGGCCGGGGTTCAGCTGGAGCACATCGATGGGGGTGAAGCTCATCATCAGCATGTACCAGAACGGGAAGAGCGTGAGCAGCACGAGGACCACGATCGTGGCCCAGCGCAGGGCGCCGAACAGTCGCTTCTCCAGCCGGAGCCTGGTCATCGCCGCTCACCCGTCCTCTGCACCGCGACGTAACCCGCGAGCAGGACGGCCAGCACGACGGCGAGGACCACGGCCGTCGCCGCCGCACCGGGGATGTCGAACCCGCCCATGAGCTGGTCGTAGACCCTCACCGCGGCCACCTGAGTGCCGGCCGCTCCGCCCGTCAGCAGGTACACGTCGTCGAACTTGTTGAAGGTCATGATCAGGCGCAGCACGGACAGCAGCGCGAGGGTGCTCATGAGCTGCGGAAGCACCACGTACCGGAAGTTCTGGCTGGGAGTGGCGCCGTCCATGAGCGAGGCCTCCTCGACGTCCCGTGGCAGCGCCACCAGTCGCGCCGAGAGGAACAGGAGGGCGAAGGGGAAGTACCGCCAGATCTCGAAGCCGATGACCGTCAGCAGCGCCCACGGGCGCAGGCCCAGGAAGTCGATCGGCTGGGCGATCCCGGGGAGCATCGTCAGGTAGTGGTTGACGATCCCGTACTGGGGGTTCAGCATCACCTGCCAGACGAAGGCGACGGCGACGACGGGCGCCACGTAGGGAAGGAGCATGAGCGCGCGCACCGCGCCCCGGCCGCGGAACGGGGCGCGCAGCGCCAGTGCCGCAGCGAGACCGACGAGGATGCTGCCCGCCGTCGATCCGATCGAATAGATCAGGGTGGTCAGGACCGAACGCCAGAATCCGGCGCTCGTGATCGTGCGCGTGACGGCGTCCAGGCTGGACTGCCCGGCGAGGACGCCGTCTCGGGCGATGTCCATGAAGGAGACGTCGCGCAGGGCGAGCACCAGGTTCCACACGATGGGCACCACGATGACGGCGAGGACGAGCACCGTGGTGGGGCCGGCGAAGGTCCAGCCGATCCGTGCCTCGCCACGGTGCAGCGGGGATGTGCGGCGGGACGGCCCGCCCCGTCCCGCCGTGGCAGTGCTGCTCATCGGTCCACCATCTCCTCGGCATCCTGTGCGGTCCGCTCGGCCGCCTCGGTCGGCGTGAGCCCCCCGGTGGTCATGTCGGCCACCGCGGCCGCGAGCGGCAGCTCCGCCTGGAACGAGCCGATCAGCGGGCCCTGTCCCTCGGGTATCGCCCATCGGTCGATGCTCGAGCCCGCATCGCCGAGGATCTCGATCGTCTGCGGATCATAGAAGTCCGACAGCGGAGCCCGACGGTCGACGCCGATCTCGAGTCCCGACCATGCCCGGGAGTAGGCCTGCGGGTCCTGCCGGGTCCCCCTGCGCATGGGAGTCTTGCCCTCGGGCGCCATCGCGAGCCAGTCGACGTAGCCATCGCTCATCATGTACTCGATGAGCCGCTCGGACGCCGCGGAGTTCCCGGCGTCGAGCGCGGCGAAGGACGCGATCTCGCCGAATGCACCGGTTCCCGTGCCGTCCGGTCCCCGGATCACGGAGACGACACCGGAGCTGCGAGCGAGGAACGCGGGATCATCGCGGCACTCGGGGCACGAGGGCAGCGCGTCGTCCCGCAGCCCCGCCATCTCGTCGAGGATGTATGTCGACCACAGGACCATGGCCGCCTGCCCGTTGAAATAGGAGGAGCGCGTGGTGTCGACCGTCTGGGTACCGGCGGGCGAGTCCTCACCGCCGAGACGCGCGTACAGCTCGAAGGTCGAACGGCACGGTGCCGAACCGAGGGTGATCCGACCGGCGTCGTCGACGAGCCGGCAGCCGTTCCCGAGCGCGAGGGCCTCGAAGGTCTGCTGGGTGAACACGTCCGAGGCATCGGTCGCGATCGTGATCCCGAACCGGTCCTCGGTGGTGAGGGTGTCGGCCGCCCTTTCGAGAGCCTCGTAGGTGGTCGGCGGCTCGAGTCCGGCCCGGGCGAACAGGTCCTTGCGGTAGACGAGGATCTGCGTCCACCCGTCGGAGGGGACCGCGAGCCGCCGGTCACCGTCGCTCACGAGCTCGAGCGCCTCGGGCTCGAAGGTCTCCTCACCGAGATCCTCGATCACCGCGCCCGCCGTGTCGGTGTCGAGCATCTCCATCGACTGCATCTGCTGAACCAGGGCGAGGGGGAAGGACATCACGACATCGGGCAGATCACCGGACAGCGCCGCGGACATGATCAGCTGGGGAGCCTGCGCCTCATCGATGCCGACCAGCTCGACATCGATGCCCGTCCGCTCGGTGAAGCGGTTCAGATTCTCCCGCGTCGCCGCCATCCGGTCCGGCAGTGATTCCATGGACCAGACGGTGAGGGTGTTCTCCTCGCCCTCCGGCGCTCCCGCCCCGCAGCCGGCGAGGACGAGGACCGCACCGAGGGCCGCCGCGAGCGCTCGTATCCGTCCAGGTCGTCCCATCATCGGGTCACCTCCGCATGCCGCTCCGGCCGGGCATGGCCGCAAGCGGATGAGGCACACCCTAAGCGGTGCGTGTCGGCCGTCCGGGCCGAACGGGCGATCGACACCGATCCGTGACGTGTGGAGGAGCGCCGGTTCAGGTGGTCGCGACCAGTCCCGATCCGTCGCGCGCGAGTGATGCCAGGCGCGACAGCGAGCGGTAGTACTTCTTGCGGTACCCGCTCCTGAGCAGCTCATCGGTGTACATGGCAGCGACGTCCACCCCGGACACCAGCACCGGCACCTCGCGGTCGTACAGCCGGTCCACGAGCACCACGAACCGCAGGCCGTCGTGATGGTTGCCGATGGTCGCCGCCCCGGTCACGTGCGCCGCCGCGACGCCGTCGATGAGTGCGCCGTAGCGGGAGGGGTGCAGCTGTGCCAGGTGACCCAGCAGAGCGCCGAAATCGTCGAGCGTCGCGCCCGGCGTGCTCC
>DAMDHZ010000100.1:0-2905 GCA_032101665.1 Brachybacterium sp.
GAAGCCCTTCTCACGGTCGCGGGCGGCGGACGCCCCGGGCGTGCCCTGCAGCAGGAGCACCTGTCCCTGGTCACCGAGGGCCTCAGCGAGCGCCTGGGCGGCCTGCGCACCGCCGGCGACGTTGTCGGAGGCGATGAACGAGTCGACCGTGCCGCTCGTTGCGGAGCGGTCGACCGCGATCACGGGGATCTTCGCGGAGTTCAGCGCCTTCACCGAGGTCGAGACGGCGTCGGAGTCCGTGGGGTTCACGATGACGCACGTCGCGCTCTGCGAGACGGCGTTCTGCAGCTGGTTGGCCTGGGTCGCGGAGTCGTCGGAGGCGTCCTGGACCTGCAGGGTCATGCCCTTGGCCTTGGCCTCCTTCTTGGCGCCGTCGACGAGCTGGACGAAGAAGGGGTTGGTCTGGGTCGAGACGGCGAGCACGACGGTGCCGCCTCCGCTCGCGGAGTCCTCGCCGCGGTTGCAGGCGGCGAGTCCGAGCGCGGCGGTCGCGCCCAGCGTGAGGGTGATGACCTGGCGGCGGGTCGGGGTGAGAGGGGACATGATCTGCTCCTTCGCAGGTGGGTGGTGAGTGGGTGGACGAGAGGGTCAGACGTCGGTCTTGCGGCGGAACACGTCAAAGCCGACCGCGAGGGCGATCACGCAGCCGATGACGACCTGCTGCCAGAACGAGGAGACGTTGAGGATGTTCAGGCCGTTGCGGATGACGGCCAGCAGGATCGCGCCGACGAGGGTGCCCGAGGCCTTACCGGAGCCGCCGGCGAGCGAGGCGCCGCCGATCACGACTGCGGCGATCGCGTCGAGCTCGTAACCGGTGCCGGCCTGCGGGCCCGCCGAGTCGAGGCGGCCGGCCAGCACGAGGCCGGCCAGTCCGGCGAAGAGGCCGGAGAGCGCGTACACGGCGACGAGGACGCGCTTGACGGGGATGCCGGACAGGCGCGCGGCCTCCTGGTTGCCGCCGACGGCGTACATCGAGCGGCCCAGCACCGTGCGCGACAGCACGAACCAGCAGGCGATGCCCGCGATGACCATGGCGAAGATCGGCAGGGGCACGCCCAGCAGATCGGCGCCGAGGAAGCTCACGGCCTCGGAGGTGGGGATGGGGGTGCCGTTCGAGATCACGAGCGTGAAGCCTCGCGCCACGGACATCATCGCGAGGGTCGCGATGAACGCCGGGAGCTTGCCATAGGCGATCGCGATGCCGGAGACGACGCCCGCGAGTGCGCCGACGAGGAGTCCGATGAGGAGCGTCAGGATCCCGGGGAGATGGAGCGACGAGAAGCAGTAGGCGGAGACCATCGCGCCGAGGGCCGCGACGGAGCCCACCGACAGGTCGATCCCGGCCGTGACGATGACGAAGGTCATGCCGAAGGCGAGGATCGCGACCACCGCGGCCTGGATCCCGATGTTGATGACGTTCGGGACGGTCAGGAACGCCGGGGTGGCGATGAACAGGGCTATGCACAGGATGATGAGCCCGACGAGCGCGCCGTGGTTCATCGCCCACAGCCCTGCCGCCTTCCAGGGTGAGGTGCGGCGCCGATCGGGGGCCATGGTCGCGGCGGTCATGCTGCGTCTCCTTCCGGGGAGGCGGTCGGGGTGATCGCGTCGTCGACGGCCTCGACGGCCAGGGACATGACGCTGGATTCGGTGGCGTCGTCGGCCGGCACGATGCCGGTCACGGTGCCGTTGCTCATGACGAGGATGCGGTCGCTCATGCCGAGCACCTCGGGCAGCTCGCTCGAGACCATGACGACAGCTCCTCCGGCGTCGGTCACGGCGTTGATGAGCTCGTAGATCTCGACCTTCGCGCCGACGTCGACACCGCGGGTCGGCTCGTCGAGCAGGAGGATCTTGGTGCCCGCGAGCACCCAGCGGCCGAACACGACCTTCTGCTGGTTGCCCCCGGACAGGTTGCGGACGTGCTGGTCGAGCCCGGCCATGCGCACGCCCAGGCGGCTCGTGATGTCGGCGGCGCGGCTGCGCTGGCCGCGCCGGTCGACGAGACCGTGGCGCGCGGTGGCGCGGAAGGTGGCGAGGCCGATGTTGTCCGCGACGGGCGCGTCGAGCACGAGGCCCTGCGCCTTGCGGTCCTCGGGCACGAGTCCCATCCCGGCGGCGATCGCGGCGTCGACATCGCCGCCCGGGAGCGGACGGCCCTCGACGAGCACCGTTCCCGCGTCGGGGGTGTCGGCGCCGAAGACCGACCGGAGCACCTCGGTGCGTCCGGCACCGACCAGGCCGGCGATGCCGAGCACTTCGCCGCCACGGACATCGAAGTCGACACCCGAGAACGCGCCCGAGCGGCCGAGGCCGCGGGCCTCGAGGAGGACGGGGCCGAGCTCGTCGGGGCGACGCCGCGGGAACTGGTCCTCGATGTCGCGGCCGACCATGAGCTGGACCAGTTCCCGATCGGGGGTCGAGGCGGGCATCTCGGCGACCAGACGGCCGTCGCGGAGCACGCTCACGCTGTCGCCGATCTCGCTGATCTCCTCGAGGTGGTGGGAGATGAAGACCATCCCCACCTCGTGGGCCCGAAGATCCTGGACGACCTCGAAGAGCTGCTCGATCTCACGTCCGGTGAGGGCCGCGGTGGGCTCGTCGAGGATCAGGATCCTCGCGTCCTGCGACAGCGCCTTCGCGATCTCGACGAGCTGCTGTCGGGCCACGCCGAGCGAGCCGACCGGACGGGAGAGGTCCACGTCGAGGCCGATGCGCTCGAGGGCCTGGTGGGCGGCGTCGCGCGTGGCGCGCCGGTCCACGAGGCCCAGGCGACGCGGGGTGCGTCCCAGCATGATGTTCTCGGCCACGGACATCTGGGGGACGAGGTTGAGCTCCTGGTGGATCGTGGCGATGCCGTGGGCCTCGGCCGCCTTGACGTCGGGAAGGACCACCTCGCGACCGT
>DAMDHZ010000100.1:2915-10670 GCA_032101665.1 Brachybacterium sp.
ACGAGGATCCGACCGGCGTCGGGCTGGTAGATGCCCGACATCATCTTGATGAGCGTGGACTTGCCGGCCCCGTTCTCGCCCAGGAGCACCTGGACGCGGCCGGGGTGCACGTCGACGCTGACGTCCTCGATGACGCTGACCGGGCCGAACGCCTTGGAGACGTGGTCGAGCCGGAGCATCGGGACGGGTTCGGGCCCGGGGCGGCTCGTGGATGCGCGGGGAGCAGGTCGTGGATCGGAGCTCATGGTCGTCGCCTTTCATCGGGCGGTCGGACGGGCGGGGCAGCGGCGAGGGGAGGGCGCGTCATCGGGGCGCCGCCCTGGTCGAGCCCCGGACGACGAGCGTGGCGGGCAGACGCACCGAGGTGACGTCCTCGCCGGCCTGCAGGGCGGCGAGCATCGCGGTCGCCTCGTGCGCCATGCGCTCGATGTCCTGGTCGATGACCGTCATGGTGGGAGTGGTCAGCGTGAACACCGGGATGTCGTCGAAGCCGATGAGGTCGATGTCGCTCCCGAGCGTGACGCCATGCGCGCGGCAGGCGCGGAGCGCACCCAGGGTCATCAGGCTGTCGGCCGCGATGATGGCCGCGACGCCGCGGCGCAGCAGCTCATCGGCGCCCCGACGACCGGACTCCTCCTGGAAGTCGCCCTGCACGGTGACGAGGTCGAGGCCCTGTGCCTGTGCCGCGTCCTCGATCTGCTGGCGTCGCTCGCGGCCGGTCGAGGTCTGCTCGGGCCCGCTGATGCAGCCGATGACGGTGTGGCCGAGGCTCGCGAGCAACCCCACGGCCTGTCCGATGGCCTCTGCCGTGTCGCCCGTGACCGAGGCGGTGTCGGAGCCGGGGATGAAGCGGTCGACGTACACGGTAGGGATGCCGTCGGCGCGCAAGCGGGTGAGGGACTTCTCGGCGTCGAGGAAGGGCGCGACGATCACGCCGTCGACGCGCCGCTCGCGGAGCACCTCGACGTAGTGCCGGAGCTGGTCGGGGTCCTCGTCGGCGTTGCACAGGAGCGTGCTGACACCCCGAGAACGGGCATCGAGCTCGACCTCGTGGGCGAGCTGGGCGAAATACGGATTGCGCACGTCGGGGATCAGCAGCCCGACGCTCTTGGAGTGGGACGAGCGCAGCGAGCGCGCGTGCCCGTTGGGCCGGAAGTCGAGCTCGGCGGCGGCCGCGAGCACGCGCTCACGGGTCTCCGGGGCCACCGCGCCGCTGCCGGACAGGGCGCGGGACGCGGTGCCGAGCGAGACGCCGGCGGCCGCGGCGACCTCGCGAATGGTGGTTCTCGGTGACATCGACGTCACCTCCTCTCACGACGATGTGAGGATGCGGGTCGAGTCGCCCGCACCATGTTGGAAACGTTTCCAACGTTGCGATGCAGACAACTTACCGCATGGAGAGGGGTGTGGGGAAGCCCCGTGACAGCACCGGGGTGAGAAGCGGGCTGAAGGCCGGCTCGGTGCGGACACCTCGTGGCGCCCGGCACCCGGTCCGCGCCGCTTAGGCGAGGGGCGCGCCGTTCAGCAGGCCCGTGAAGCGGTCGAGATCGACGTTGCCGCCCGAGAGGATCACGCCCACCCGGGCACCGCGCCAGCACTCGGCTTGGGCGCGCAGACCGGCGAGGCCGAGACAGCCCGTGGGCTCGACCACCGTCTTCAGACGCAGGGCGAGCATGCGCATCTCCTCGACGAGCTGTGCGTCGTCCACCGTGTTCATCTGGGCGCCGCGGTCGCGGATGATCGGGAACGTCAGGTCGCCCACGCGAGCGGTCTGGGCCCCGTCGGCGATCGTGCGGGGCACGTCGATCGCGATCGGATGGCCCGCGGCGACCGAGCGGGTGACGTCGTCGCCCGCGGTGGGCTCGACGCCGATCACGGTGCAGGCGGGGGACGCGTCGGCCGCGGCGAGCAGGCTGCCGGCGAGCAGGCCTCCGCCGCCGCACGGTACGAACAGGGCGTCGAGCTCTCCGACGTCCTCGAACAGCTCGAGGGCGGCGGTGCCCTGTCCGGCGATGATCCGTGGGTGGTCGAAGGGCGGGATGACGTGCGCGCCGCGCTCGGCGGCCAGCCGCGCGGCGATCGCCGAGCGATCCTCCGTGTACCGGTCGTAGGTGACGATCTCGGCCCCATAGCCGCGCGTGGCCTCGACCTTGGAGCGCGGCGCGTCGCTCGGCATCACGATCACCGCCTCGCGACGCTGGAGCCGGGCGGCGAGCGCGATCGCCTGGGCGTGGTTGCCCGAGGAGTAGGCGACGACGCCGTCGTCCTCGGGCAGGTCCGTGAGCGCCCAGAACGCGCCGCGGAACTTGAACGCGCCCATGCGCTGGACGTTCTCGGCCTTGAGGTGGACCTCGCAGCCGAGCTCGGCGTCCAGGAGCCGTGAGGTGAGCACCGGCGTGCGATGCGCGACGCCGTCCACCGCCTGCGCGGCGGCACGGACGTCGGCGGGGGTGATCTCGGTGCGGGCAGTGGTCACGAGGGCTCCTGGGGGTGGGGGAGGAGGCGGCCGGCGCGGGGGTGCGTCGGGACGGACAGGGGTCGGGACGACAGGCTACGGCTCGGCGGCGCACTTGAGCCGGGCGGGATCCGCTGCACGAGCGGGGCCGGGGACCGCACCCTGCGCAGATCTGTCTGTGAGAGCCGCAGCCCTGCGCTTTTCGAGGGCTGCGGCTCTCAGCGTCACCTGTGTGCACACCCCACCCCGCCACGACCGCCTTCGTGCGCCCCCCGACCATCCCGTCCTCCGGCCCGCCGGTGCGCCCACTCCGCCTGGCCTCGTACCCTGGCCGCATGACCTCCCATGCCGTGACGTCCGCACCCGTGATTGACTCCGCGAGCACCGCGGCGTCCAGTGCTGCCACCGCCGCCGAGGGCGTGCTCGCCGCCGCGCGCGCCGCGAAGGACGCCCAGCCCGAGCTGGCCCTGCTCACCCGTGAGCGCAAGGACCGCGTGCTGCTCGCGATGGCCGATGCCCTCGTGGTCCGCGCCGACGAGATCGTCGCCGCCAACGCCGCCGACCTCGAGGCAGCCGACGCGGCCGGCATGGACGCGGGCCTGCGAGACCGCCTGCAGCTGACCCCCGAGCGCATCGCCGCCATCGCCCAGCAGCTGCGGGACGCCTCCGCCCTCCCCGACCCGGTCGGCGAGGTCGTCCGCGGGTCCCTGCTCGCCAACGGTCTCGAGCTGCGCGAGGTGCGCGTCCCCCTCGGCGTGGTCGGCATGATTTATGAGGCGCGCCCCAACGTGACCGTCGACGCGGCGGGCCTGGCGCTCAAGTCCGGCAATGCCGTCGTGCTGCGCGGTGGCTCGGCGGCCCTGCACTCCAACACGGCGCTCATCGCGGTGCTGCGCGACGTGCTGCGCGAGCACGGCCTGCCCGCGGATCTGGTGGTCGGCATCGACCGCTACGGCCGCGAGGGCGCCGATGTGCTCATGCGTGCTCGCGGCCTCGTGGACGTGCTCATCCCGCGCGGCGGCGCCGGACTCATCCAGCGGGTCGTCGAGAACTCGACCGTGCCCGTCATCGAGACCGGCACCGGCAACACCCACGTCCTGGTCGACGCGAGCGCCGACATCGACCGGGCCGTCGAGATCGTCGACAACTCCAAGACCCAACGGATCGGCGTGTGCAACGCGCTCGAGACCCTGCTCGTGCACGCCGACGTGGCCGAGCGCGCCCTCGTGCCGATCGCGGCGCGGCTCGCGGGCAAGGGCGTCACGCTGCACGCCGACGAGCGCGCTCGCGCGATCCTCGAGGCCGCCGGCTCGGCCGTGCACGTGGTGCCGGCGACCGAGGAGGACTGGGCCACCGAGTACCTCGCGCTCGACCTCGCCGTGCACGTCGTGGACTCGGTCGACGAGGCCATCGAGCACATCCGTCGCTATTCCTCGGGCCACACCGAGTCGATCCTCACGCGCGACCTCGGCTCCCAGCGTGCCTTCCTCGCGCGTGTCGACTCCGCGGTGGTCATGGTCAACGCCTCGACCCGGTTCTCCGACGGTGGCGAGTTCGGCTTCGGCGCCGAGATCGGCATCTCCACCCAGAAGCTGCACGCGCGCGGTCCGATGGGGCTGCCCGAGCTCAACACGACGCGCTGGAACGTGATCGGCGACGGTCACGTGCGCGCCTGAGGTCTGCCCGGGCGTCGGAGCGGCTGTGGGATGATGGGACCGTCCCCGCGTTCCGACCCGGGTTCCCCGCCGTGCCCCAGGAAAGGCCCACCCCATGCTCGACCATCTTCTGATCCTCGCCGAGGGCGGCTCGCACGCGTCCGAGGGCGTGTCCCCGTTCCTCGTCGGCGGCGGCTTCTTCGTGCTGTTCATGATCCTGCTGGGCATCACCTTCCTGTTCAGCGGCCTGAACCAGAAGGTCGTCACCACGAGCAACGAGGTCGGGAGCCACGAGCGCACGCACGCCGCCGGCAGCAGCACCCCGCACCAGCGCTGACCGGATGGACGCCACGCGCCGTCGCATCGGCGTGATGGGCGGGACGTTCGATCCCATCCATCACGGCCACCTCGTCGCCGCGAGCGAGGTCCAGAGCGTCTTCGGGCTCGACGAGGTCGTGTTCGTCCCCACCGGGCGACCCTGGCAGAAGGCCGAGCGAGGCACCTCCGACCCCGAGCACCGCTACCTGATGACGGTGATCGCGACGGCCGCGAACCCCGTCTTCACGGTCTCGCGGGTCGACATCGACCGCCCCGGCGCCACCTACACGACGGACACGCTGAGGGACCTCTCGGCGCTGCATCCCGACGCCGATCTGTTCTTCATCACGGGCGCCGATGCCCTGCAGTCGATCCTGACCTGGCGCAACAACCACGAGCTGTTCCAGCTCGCGCACTTCATCGGTGTCACCCGACCGGGGCACGAACTGGACACCTCGGGGCTCCCCGAGGGCCGGGTGACCCTGATCGAGGTACCCGCCATGGCCATCAGCTCGACCGACTGCCGGGTGCGAGTGGAGGCCGGCAACCCCGTCTGGTACCTCGTGCCCGACGGCGTGGTCCAGTACATCAACAAGTACGCGCTGTACACAGGAGGTGACGATGGTGGAGCCCAGCCCGACGGCTGAGAACGCCTCGACGCAGTCCACGCCCCGGCACGGGCGCCGCGCCCGGCAGCTCACGCCCGCGGAGCAGGCCGAGCTCGACCGCCTGCGCGCGGAGCACGCGCAGTCCCAGGTGGAGTCCGCGACCACGGACGGCGCTCCGGAAGCACCAGACGCCGCCCCGACCGACCCGGCGACCGAGGCGACGGAGCAGGGCGCCGCGTCGGCCCCGATCGTGCCCGCCGAGCCCGCGACGCCGAGCGTGCGACGCTTCGGCCGCCGCGCCCGCATCATCGAGGTCGACGACGCGCTCGCGCCCGGTGAGACCGCAGCCGCCGCAGGCGTCGCCGCCGACGGCCGGCCGATCGCGACCGACGCCGACGGCGTCGAGCTCGGTGAGATGCCCGAGGGCGAGGCCCCGGACCCGCGTCCGGCCCCTCGCTTCGAGGGCCGTGTGCTGCATCGTCCCGAGCGCGGCGCTGGCAATCCGCTGGTCTGGACCGTGTGGGCGCTCGTCGCCCTCGCCGTGATCCTCGTGATCGTGCTGCTCGTGACCGGGGTGCTCGGCTCCGGCGACACGAGCGCACTGTCCGCCGTGACCGACGGGACCGTCGGCGCACTCTCATCTGCACTACCGACGACCGGGGAGGTCATCGCCGCGTGAGCGCACCAGAAGAATCCATCGAGCTGGCCCGGGTGGCCGGCCAGGCCGCCGCCGACAAGCTTGCGGGCGACGTGATCGCCCTCGACGTGTCCGAGCAGCTCGTCATCACTGACATCTTCCTCGTGTGCTCCGGCACGAGCGAGCGCCAGGTCTCCGGCATCGTCGACGGCATCGAGGAGGAAATGCTCAAGAAGCTCGGGCGCAAGCCCGCGCGCCGTGAGGGCGAGTCCGATGCGCGCTGGGTGCTGCTGGACTACAACGACATCGTCGTGCATGTGCAGCATGCCGAGGATCGTGCGTTCTACGCCCTCGAGCGACTGTGGCGCGACGCGCCCGTGATCGACCTCGAGCTCGACGACGCCCCCGCCGAGGATGCCACAGGCGCAGCGGGCGCCAGCTCGACGTCGTGAGCGAGCCGGCGGGCCCGGGATCCTCCGAGTCCGCGCACCCCACCGCTCGGCTGGGGGAGGGGTCCCGGCTGCTCCTGGCCCGGCACGGCCAGACCGACCACAACCGCGCCGGCCGCATGCAGGGCCAGATCGACATCCCGCTCAACGCGGTCGGGCTCACCCAGGCCCGAGCGCTCGCCCGCGCTCTCGAGGGGTCGCCCCCCGACGTCATCGTCGCCTCGCCCCTGCTGCGGGCCTTCGCGACGGCCACGGCCGTCGCCGAGCACTTCGGCCTGCGGGTGACCACCGACGACGGTCTGCTCGAGCGCGGCTTCGGGCAGTGGGAGGGGCTCACCGGAGACGAGATCCGACGTCACTGGCCTCACGAGTACGAGGCGTGGCGCGAGCGCCGGAACGTCACCGGTGTAGGCATGGAGACCCGCACCGAGGTGGCGCGCCGGGTGGGCGCGGCGTGTCGTCATCACCTGGGCTCCCATGACGGCGACACCGTGCTGATCGTCGCCCACGGGGCCGCAATCACGCTCGGTATCTGTGACCTGCTGGGCCTCGATCCGGAGGGCTCGCGCGCAATCTCCGGGCTCGAGAACTGCCACCGCAGCGTGCTCGATCCGCTGTACGGCGACCCCGACGGACGGCTCCTGAGGCTGATGTCACACAACCTGCCACCGGATTTCACGCACTGACCACGGCGTTGTAAACTCGACTGGTCGCCGTAGCGCGGGCCTCCCTGGGGACCGAGCGACGGAGACGCCCACGGGGCTATGGCGCAGTTGGTAGCGCGCTTCCATGGCATGGAAGAGGTCAGGGGTTCGAATCCCCTTAGCTCCACCATTGTCCTGAGTCGCGACATCCTTGAGAGAGGATGTCGCGACTCAGATTTTTGTGGTGGGTTCACTGCCCGGCGTGGCTGGGGGGTTGTGGGGCGTTGCCTTCGGGTTCGAGGGAGTGCGGGCTGGTCGTTCTTGTCGGGGCCGATGATGCAACGTCCGGTTCACATCGAAGAATCCGCCGGTGAGCCATCGAGATAGGTCACCCACCACGCTATCCGTGTCCTCGACCGGTGGGACGCAAAGCTGACGCCATCCCAACTGGCTGCTGAGGACGTCGAGAATCACCACGAACGGGACTCCTGCGTGCAACGTCGATGTTCTCCAGCCCACACCAGTAGTCTCGCGGATCACGAACGGCGCGAGCGACAGGCCGCGTCGTCGCATCGTGATGCCACGCCGATGCAAGTGCGCGCTCACGGTGCGGCGCTCGATGCCAGGCTCGGTGGTCAGTCCGCACACGGGCTGACCGCTCAGGTAGCCGTCCACCAGCGAGTCGACCGAGGCCGTGTCGAACCGCCTTTGTGCTTGCCGAGTGCCGCTGGCTAGCGGCTTTGCAATCGGGACAGGGCTGGAACGTACTCTCGAAACTTGCACCGTCGTCGACGTACTCCGCCCCCGGTATGCGAAAGCGTGCCGGGGCGAAGCCCCGACATCGGCCCGTCGCCGCTACAGCAGGCGAGGGTGCATCTACCGCGCTCCCAGAGACCGTTGAAGCGCCCTGGGTTTCGTTCCGACCTACTTCCTTAAGGAGGATTGGGACATGCCCCAGAAGTACAGCCCGGAGTTCAAGGCGCGAGCCC
>DAMDHZ010000101.1:0-10612 GCA_032101665.1 Brachybacterium sp.
TTGGCCTGCTTCTCGGTGAGGCCGACGGAGCCGAGCTGGGGCTCGCAGTACGTCACACGCGGGATGCCCGACTCGATGATCGGGGCCGGGTTCAGGCCGGCGATCTCCTCGGCGACGAAGATGCCCTGCTGGAAGCCACGGTGGGCCAGCTGCAGGCCGGGGACGATGTCGCCGACCGCGTAGACGCCCTCGACGTTCGTCTGCAGCGTGTCCTTGTCGGCCAGGACGAAACCGCGGTCCATCGCGATGCCCTGCTCCTCGTAGCCGAGGCCCTTGGTGTTGGGGCCGCGGCCGACGGCGACGAGCAGATAGTCGCCCTCGAAGGTGGTGCCGTCGGCGAGGGTCACCGTGACGCCCGAGTCGGACTGCTCGGCCTTCTCGAAGAAGGTGCCCAGGGAGAACGTGATGCCGCGCTTCTTGAAGGCCCGCTCGAGCGCCTTGGACAGCGCCTCGTCCTCGTTGGCGGCGAGGTGGGGCAGGCCCTCGACGATCGTGACGGACTCGGCGCCGAGCGACTTCCAGACGCTCGCGAACTCGACGCCGATGACGCCGCCGCCGAGGATGATCGGGTTCTTGGGCAGCTGCGGGAGCTGGAGGGCGACCTCGGAGTCGATGATGCGGCCGCCGAGCTCGAGGCCCGGAAGGGTCTTGGAGAAGGAGCCGGAGGCGAGGATCACGTGGGCGCCGGTCAGCTCGCGGGTGCCGCCCTCGGTCTCGACCGTGACGGTGCGCGGGCCGGTGAGGCGCCCGAAGCCCTCGACGTACTCGATGCCCTTGGCCGCCTTCACGAGGCCCTGGAGGCCCTTGTAGAGACGACCGACGATCTTGTCCTTGAACTTCAGGACGGAGTCGACGTCGATGGACTCGACGTTCATGGTCACGCCCACCTCGGCGCCCTCGGCCGCGGTGTCGGCGACCTCGCCGACGTGCAGGAGGGTCTTGGTGGGCACGCAGCCGCGGTGCAGGCACGGGCCGCCGAGCTTGTCCTTCTCGACGATGGCGGTGCGCAGTCCCAGCTCGGCCGCACGGAGCGCCGCGGCGTAGCCGCCGCTGCCGGCGCCCAGGATCACGAGGTCGAAGTTCTGGTCAGTGGTCTGTTCCGCCACGTTCGTGCTCCCTTGAGATGTGAGGGGATGTCGGGACCATGCTAGGGCACATCCTGCGTGCACGAACGCCCGTCCCCGTGTCCGGTTCCGGGCGTTCGTGCACCTGAGGCGCAGTCAGGCGGCGCGGTCGGCGAGCACCTGCAGGACGGTGCGCACGCTCATACCCGTCGCGCCCTTGCCCGTGTAGCCGAGCGGGCTCGAGGCGTAGGCCGGGCCGGCGATGTCGAGGTGGGCCCATTCGGTCTCCCCGACGAACTCGCGCAGGAAGATCCCGGCGGTCAGGGCACCGCCCGCGCGGTCCCCGACGTTGCGGAGGTCGGCGACGAGGCCGTCGAGGTCCGCACGCAGCTCGGAGGGGAAGGGCAGCGGCCAGAACGGCTCGCCGGCGGTCTCGGACGCGTCGAGGACCGTGCGGCGTCCCTGCTCGGTGCCCATCACGGCGGCCGTGCGCTTGCCGAGCGCGACCACGGCGGCGCCCGTGAGCGTCGCGACGTCCATGACCAGGTCGGGGGAGTCGGCGACGGCGTCGACGAGGGCGTCGGCCATGACCATGCGGCCCTCCGCGTCGGTGTTGAGCACCTCGACCGTGGTGCCGTTGCGCATCGTGACGACGTCGCCGGGGCGCTGGGCGCCGCCGCCGGGAAGGTTCTCGGCGAGCGCGAGGTAGGTGGTGACGTGCACGGGCAGGCCGAGCTCCGCGGCGGCGACGGTCGCCGAGAGCACGGTCGCGGCGCCCGTCATGTCCGAGGTCATCTCGTCCATCCCGGCGGCCGGCTTGAGCGAGATGCCGCCCGAGTCGAAGGTGATGCCCTTGCCGACGAGGGCGACGTGCTGGGACGCGTCCTGGGGCCGGTAGTCCAGGCGCACCAGGCGCGGCGGGCGCACGGAGCCCTGGCCGACGCCCACGATGCCGCCGTAGCCGCCCTCGGCGAGCTCGCGCTCGTCGAGCACGGTGACCTCGACGGGGAGGTCGGCGACGACGGCGGAGGCGCGGCGCGCGAACTCCTCGGGGAACAGCAGGTTGGGCGGGGTGTTGACGAGGTCACGCGTGAGGTTGACGGCGTCGGCCACGACCCGGGCGCGGTCGAGGGCCTCCTGGACGGTGGACGCGTCCTGCGCGCCGAGCACCTCGATGCGCTCGAGCGCGGCACGCGCGTCAGCCGTCTTGTGGGCGGTGAAGGAGTAGGCGCCCAGCAGGGCGCCCTCGGCGGCCGCCGTGAGCTGCTCGTCGGAGGCACCGGGGACCGCGAGGGCGGCCGAGCCGGTGCCCGCGAGCGAACGGGTCGCGGCCCCGACGGCGCGGCGCAGGTCCTCGGCGGACACGTCGGCCAGGGCGGAGGCCCCGGAGCCGGTGAGGACCACCGAGGCGGCGGCGAGACCCGCGGGGGCGGGGATGCGGCGCACCTCGTCGAGGGTGCCGCGCAGCCCGATCACGCCGGCCACGGCGCTCAGCGACTCGGGGCCCAGCACGCGGGGGCCGGCGTCGCCGTGGCCCGTGAGGACCGGGAGGATGAGGACATCGGCGGTGACGTCCTCGACGGATGTCGAGGTCAGGGAGATATCAGCCATGCGTTTATCGTAGGGGAGGCCGTCCGCGCCCGAGTTCCGGGGAGACGGCCGCCGGTCGCGGATCCGTCGGCCGGCAGGCGCACGAGGTCCCTGCGGGGAGGGAGCGGACGGTCGATGTGACGGTGCTCATGATCGTGCAGGGCGCCGTGTACGTCGTGTGCGCCCTGACGGCGCTGCTCGGCGTGTACTCCGTCGTCAAGGACCTCGCCGCGGACCTGGTCCTGCTCGGGGGCTGCGCGCTGCTGCTGATCGTGTGGGCCCTCCAGTCGGCCGTGCTGGCCCTGCGCGACGCGACCGGCGGGGTCGTCGACGATCCGATCACGCTCTACGGCTACCTGCTGACCGGCATCGCGCTGACCGCGGGAGGGATCTGGCTGGGCTTCGGAGAGCGCAGCCGGTGGGGGAGCGCGGCGATCCTGATCGTGGCCGTGACCATGGCGGTGCTCGAGCTGCGCCTGCCGCAGATCTGGCCGGGAGGCTTCCGATGACCCGACGCCCCACCCTCGGCGCGGCGGCGCGCCGCGGCGAGCGCGGTTTCGCGACCGTGCTGATCGCCCTGTACGGCGTGCTCGCCTTCGCCGCGACCGGCCGCGCGGTCTACGAGGTCGGCGTCAAGTTCGGCGAGGCGCCGCTCTCGTACGTGCTGTCGCTCGTCTCGGCGGTCACGTACGCGGTCGTGACGGTGCTGCTCGTGCGTCGGGGCGGCGACTCCCGGGCGGCGCTGTACGTGTGCCTCGTCGAGCTCGCGGGCGTGCTCGTGGTGGGGACCCTCACGGTCGCCGCCCCCGGGCTGTTCCATGCGCACACGGTGTGGTCGCACTTCGGCGTGGGCTACGGCTTCTTCCCGGTGCTCCTGCCCGTCGTCGCGATCTCTTACCTGCTGTGGCGCCGTCGAGTCGCCCGGCCCCGGTCCGGGGACGAACGACCCGTCCGGACGTGAGACCCGGTGACGTACCGTGAGCGCGTGAGCCGCAGCCCCTACCGCGTCCTGTTCGACCTCGTGCTGTCCAGACTCGATCCCGAGCGTGCCCACCATCTGACCGTCGACGCGCTGCGCGCCGTCCAGGCGGTGCCCGGGGGCCGCGCCGTGCTGCGCCGCCTGTTCGGGCGCGGCGCGCGCGACGCGGCGCCCCGCAGCGTGCTGGGCGTCCACCTCGGCAGTCCCTTCGGCCTCGCCGCGGGCTTCGACAAGGACGCCGAGGTCGCCCTAGCGCTGCTCGACCTCGGCTTCGGCCATGTCGAGGTCGGCACCATCACGCCGCGCGCCCAGGGCGGCAACGACCGTCCCCGCTCCTTCCGGCTCGTGCCCGACGAGGCCCTCGTCAACCGGATGGGCTTCAACAACCAGGGGGCCGAGGCGGCGGCGCGGCGCCTCCGCCGACTCCGCGCGACCCGCCGGGGTCGCGACGCGGTGATCGGCGTCAACATCGGCAAGAACAAGACGACGCCGCCCGAGCGCGCGGCCGACGACTACCGGATCGGCGCGCGCGTGCTCGGGCCCTCGGCGAGCTACCTCGCGATCAACGTCTCCTCGCCCAACACGCCGGGGTTGCGGGACCTGCAGAGCGTCGACGCGCTGCGTCCGATCCTGCGGGCGGTCACCGAGGAGGCGGACGTGGTCGGTCGCCGGCGCGGGGATCCGCTGCCGGTGCTCGTCAAGATCGCTCCCGACCTGCACGACGAGGACCTCGTGTCGATCGCCGAGCTCGTCCAGGAGATCCCGCTCGCGGGCGTGATCGCGACGAACACGACGACCGCGCGGCCAGATTCGCTGCGCACCGATCGGAAGCGCATCGAGGCGATCGGTGCGGGGGGCCTCTCCGGCCCCGTGCTCGCCGACCGCTCGCGCGCCGTGCTGCGGCTCCTGCGGGACGCGCTCGGACCCGAGCCGGTCCTCGTCAGCTGCGGCGGGGTGACGTCCGCCGAGGACGTCCGTGAGCGCCTCGCGGCGGGCGCCGACCTCGTGCAGGGCTACACGGCGCTCATCTACCAGGGGCCGTCGTGGCCGGGCCGGATCGCGCGGGAGCTGCGCCCGGCGCCCTGAGCGTCGGGCGCCGCGCCTACCCTGGAGGCATGGACGACGACCTGTTCTCCCTGGCCGGTGACGCGCCGGCGCCGCGCACGCTCGGCGATCGCAACCGCGACCATCGGGCGCCGCTCGCCGTGCGGATGCGGCCCCGGAGCCTGGACGAGGTCGTCGGCCAGCACGCGGTGGTCGGCGAGGGTTCGCCCCTGCGGCGGCTGATCGCCGCCGACGACTCCCGCACCTCACCGGCCTCCGTGATCCTGTGGGGGCCGCCCGGCACCGGCAAGACGACCCTGGCCTATGTGGTGGCGGCGGCCGGCGACCGGGAGTTCGTCGAGGTGAGCGCCGTGCTCGCGGGCGTCAAGGACATCCGCGAGGTGGTCGACGCCGCACGCCGCCGCCTGCGCACCACGGGGCGCGAGACCGTCCTGTTCGTCGACGAGGTGCACCGCTTCTCGAAGTCCCAGCAGGACGCCCTGCTCCCGAGCGTCGAGAACCGCTGGGTGACCCTGATCGCGGCGACCACCGAGAACCCTTACTTCTCGGTGATCTCGCCCCTGCTGTCCCGCTCGATCGTGCTGACGCTCGAGTCCCTCGGCCGCGCTGACCTCGACCAGCTCGTCGATCGTGCTCTGGCCGACGAGCGAGGGCTCGCCGGAGCGGTGACCCTCACCGACGCGGCCCGCGAAGCGCTCCTGCGGCTCGGCGGCGGCGACGCCCGGCGCATCCTCACCTCGCTCGAGGCGGCCGCGGCCGGGGTGCTCATGGACGGCGGCACGGAGATCGACGACGAGGCCCTCGCCAAGGCCGTCAACGTCGCCTCGATCCGCTACGACCGCGCGGGCGACCAGCACTACGACGTCACGAGCGCGTTCATCAAGTCGATGCGCGGGAGCGACGTCGACGCCGCCCTGCACTACCTCGCGCGCATGATCGTCGCAGGGGAGGACCCCATGTTCATCGCCCGTCGGGTGGTGATCGCCGCGAGCGAGGAGGTCGGCATGGCCGATCCCACCGCGCTCCAGGTCGCGGTCGCGGCGATGCAGGCGGTCCAGAACATCGGCATGCCCGAGGGGCAGCTGGCCCTCGCCCAGGCCGTCATCCACATCGCGACCGCCCCGAAGTCCAATGCCGGGACCGTCGCGATCTCCGAGGCGATCGCGGACGTGCGGGCCGGGCGCGGCGGAGCGGTGCCCGCCCCTCTGCGCGACGCCCACTACTCCGGCGCCAAGCAGCTCGGGCACGGCTCGGGCTACACGTACGCCCACGACGCCCCGCACGCCGTCGCAGCCCAGCAGTACGCGCCCGACGACCTCGTGGGCACCGACTACTACCGGCCCAAGCCCTACGGGATGGAGGCCGACGTGGCCCGGCGCGTCGAGGTCCTGCGGCGCATCACCCGCGGCACCTGACGCGGGCGGGACCGGGTGATGCACTCCACAGCGGCGCGCAGGTGACCTGCGGCGTCATCGGTTGAGCGGGGAAGGGGCGTCCGGTAGTGTTCCCCGATGAATCCGCGGCTGCCTTTCTTGGATTCATTGCGTTCGAACAGAGGTTAACTTCGTGACCAACGTCACCCGTGCGCGTCGTCAGGCGCGCCTCTCCCGAGCCCTCGGGCTCCCGCTGACCCCGAAGTCCGTCAAGTACTTCGAGAAGCGCCCGTACCCCCCGGGCGAGCACGGCCGTGCCCGCCGTCGGACCGAGTCCGACTACGCCGTCCGTCTCCGCGAGAAGCAGCGTCTGCGCGCCCAGTACGCGCTGCGCGAGAAGCAGATGCACCGCGCCTACCTGGACGCCCGCAAGGAGTCCGGCCTGACCGGTGAGTCGATGGTCGAGCTGCTCGAGATGCGTCTGGACTCCCTCGTGCTCCGCTCCGGCTTCGCCCGGACCATCCTCCAGGCCCGTCAGGCCGTGACCCACCGTCACGTGCTCGTCGACGGCAAGATCGTGGACCGCCCCTCCTTCCGCGTGAAGGTCGGCCAGACCATCCAGATCAAGCCCAAGAGCCAGGCCATGGAGCCCTTCCAGATCGCCGCCGAGGGAGGCAACGCCGACGTGCTGGCCGCGACCCCCTCGTACCTGTCGGTCGAGCTCCCCGAGCTCAAGGCGAAGCTCGTCTCCCGCCCCAAGCGCGCCGAGGTCCCCGTGACCTGCGAGGTGCAGATGGTCGTGGAGTACTACGCCCGCTGATCCCAGCATCACCGGCGAGAGCCCCGGCAGCCGTACTCCGGTACGCTGACCGGGGCTTTCGCGTCCAGCACGCCCCGCACGCCCCTCGCCAGGGCACCAGGAAGGACAACTCCCATGCGCACATCCGAGGTCCGCCGTCGCTATCTCGACTTCTTCGCGAAGAAGCACCACGAGATCGTGCCCAGCGCCTCGCTGGTCTCCGCGGACCCGTCGATCCTGTTCACCGTGGCCGGCATGGTGCCCTTCATCCCCTACATCGTCGGGACCGAGCGCGCCCCCTGGCCGCGCGCCGCGAGCGTGCAGAAGTGCATCCGCACCAACGACATCGAGAACGTCGGACGCACGACGCGCCACGGCACGTTCTTCCAGATGGCGGGCAACTTCTCCTTCGGCGACTACTTCAAGGAGGGGGCCATCGACCTCGCGTGGGAGCTGCTGACCTCCCCGCTCGAGGACGGCGGCTACGCCCTCGACGGCGACCGGCTGTGGGTCACCGTGTGGGAGCACGACGAGGTGTCCTATGACGCGCTCACCCGCAGGATCGGCATGGACCCCCGCCACGTCGTCAAGCTCACGCGCGAGGAGATCTTCTGGTCCACCGGGCAGCCGGGCCCCGCGGGCCCGTGCGCGGAGTGGCACTACGACCGGGGCCCCGAGTTCGGCCCCGAGGCGGTCGGCGGCACCGTCGACCCGGGCGGCGACCGCTACCTGGAGATCTGGAACCTCGTGTTCGACCAGTTCCTGCGCGGCGAGGGCACCGGCCACGACTATCCGCTGCTGGGCGACCTCGAGCAGACCGCGATCGACACCGGTCTGGGCATCGAACGGCTCGCCTTCCTGCTCCAGGGCAGGAACAACATGTACGAGATCGACCAGGTCTTCCCGGTCATCGAGAAGGCCCAGGAGCTCACGGGCACGGTCTACGGCCGAGGCGGTGAGGACGACGTGCGCCTGCGGGTGATCGCCGATCACGTCCGCAGCGCGATGATGCTCGTGTCCGACGGCGTGCGCCCTGGCAATGAGGGCCGCGGCTACGTGCTGCGCCGCCTGATCCGCCGCGCGGTGCGGTCGATGCGGCTGCTCGGCTACGACAGGCCCTCGATGTCCGAGCTGCTGGGCGTCTCCGCGCGCGTGATGGTCGAGTCCTACCCGAGCCTCGAGACCGACTTCGACCGCATCTCCGACATCGTCCTGGGCGAGGAGGACGCGTTCCGCCGCACCCTCGAGACCGGCACCGCGATCTTCGACCAGGTCGCGGGCGGCGTGAAGTCGGCGGGCAGGGCGACCGTGCCCGGCGAGGACGCCTTCCGTCTGCACGACACCTACGGCTTCCCGATCGACCTGACCCTCGAGATGGCCGGGGAGGTCGGGCTCCGGGTCGACGAGGAGGGCTTCCGCGTCGCGATGGCCGAGCAGCGCGACCGCGCCCGCGCGGACGCCGCGTCCAAGAAGACCGGCCACACCGACACCGCGCTGTACAACCAGCTGCTGAGCGCGCGCGGCGGCGAGAGCGTGCCCTTCCTCGGCTACACCGACGACACCGCCGCGGCCACCGTCGAATCGGTGCTCGTCGACGGCCGGCTGGTCCAGCGCGTCGAGGCGCCCGCCGACGTCGAGGTGATCCTCGACCGCACCCCGTTCTACGCGGAGATGGGCGGCCAGCTCGCCGACCGCGGCCGCATCTCCCTCGAGGGCGGCGGCATCGTCGAGGTCGACGACGTGCAGGCCCCCATCAAGGGTCTGACGGTGCACCGCGGCCGCCTCGTCGAGGGCCTCCTCGAGCAGGGCACCCCCGCCGTCGCGAGCATCGACGTGATGCGGCGCGGCGCGATCGCGCGCGCCCACACCGCGACCCACATGGTGCACAAGGCGCTGCGCGAGGAGCTCGGCGAGAACGCGACCCAGGCGGGCTCGGAGAACTCCCCGGGACGCTTCCGCTTCGACTTCCGCTTCGGCTCGTCCGTGCCACGGTCGTCCCTCGAGCAGGTCGAGGGACGCGTCAACACTCTCCTGCAGGACGAGCTCGAGGTCACCGACCAGCAGATGCCGATCGACGAGGCGCGTGCCGCGGGGGCCATGGCCCTGTTCGGCGAGAAGTACGGCAACATCGTGCGCGTCGTCTCGATCGGCGGCGACTGGTCCAAGGAGCTGTGCGCAGGCACGCACGTCCGCTCGACCGGCTACCTCGGCACGGTCCAGCTCATGGGCGAGGCGTCGATCGGCTCGGGCGTGCGGCGCATCGACGCCCTCGTCGGCCAGAACGCCTACCGCTACCAGGCCAAGGAGCACGCGCTCGTCTCCCAGCTGAGCGAGCTCATGCGGGTGAGCGCGGACGACCTGCCCGAGCGGGTCCGCTCGCTCACCCAGCGGGTCAAGGACATGGAGAAGCAGCTCGCCGCGATGCGCGGCGCCCAGCTGCAGGCGCAGGCGGGAACGCTCGCCGCCCAGGCGACCGAGGCGGCCGGCGTCCGCCTGCTCGTCCACGACGCGGGCGACGGCGTGGGCGCAGGCGATCTGCGCACCCTCGTCACGGACCTGCGGGCCCGGCTCGGCGACGACCTGCCCGCCGTGGTCGCGGTCTCCGGGTCCGCCGACGGTCGCGCCGCGCTCGTGGTCGCGACCAACGGCCCGGCCCGCGAGGCGGGGCTCGCGGCCGGTGCCCTGCTCCGCGCGGGTGCCGAGGCGATGGGCGGCCGCGGCGGCGGCAAGGACGATCTGGCCCAGGGCGGAGGCGGAGACCCGCAGCGGACCGCCTCCGCGCTCGACGCGGTGCGCGCGGCCGTCACGGCGGCAGGGGAGCGGTGACCGGCACGCCGCACGGGCCCGTCGGCCTCCCGGCGCGCTTCACGCGCCTGGGCGTCGACGTGGGCGACGTGCGTGTCGGACTGGCCCGCAGCGACCTCGACGGACTGCTCGCGACACCCGTCGAGACCCTCGCGCGGCCGGGCGCGGCGCGCCGCGTCGCCGCCGTCGCGGCGGCCGAGGACGCCCGTGTCATCATGGTCGGGCTGCCGCGCTC
This sequence comes from Brachybacterium sp., assembly GCA_032101665.1. GTDB lineage: Bacteria > Actinomycetota > Actinomycetes > Actinomycetales > Dermabacteraceae > Brachybacterium. The sequence goes on from DAMDHZ010000101.1 coordinate 9,911, forward strand.
CCTCGACGGTCACGAGGGTCCGGCGGCGCACAAGGCGCGGACCTTCTGCGACGAGCTGGCGCCCGCGCTGGACGCGGTCAGCAGCCCGGCCACGATCCGCCTCATCGACGAGCGTCTGACGACGGTGTCCGCGCATCGCGCGCTGCACACCTCGGGCCGGCGCGGGAAGAAGCACCGCAGCGTGGTGGACCAGGTCGCGGCCGTCATGATCCTGCAGCAGGCGCTCGACGCCGAGCGGGCGACGGGACGCGAGGCCGGTGAGACGTTCGTCCGCACCCCACACGGTGCGGACACCGCTTCCGAGGGCACGAGGCCCCAGGACCAGGAGACCGCATGACGAACGATGACGATTCGCTGCTGGACGAGCTCGCCGGGACCCACGACGGGGACCACGAGCACGACCAGCACGAGGACGGCCACGCCGCCCCGGCCCGGGGCCGCCGTCGCGGCGACCGTCACCGCTCACCTCTGCGCGCGATCCTGCCCGTGCTGCTCGTGGTGGTCGTGCTGCTCGGCGTGGGCATCGGCGGCGTCTACGGCTACCGCTGGGTCACCGGCAACGTCTCCGTGCAGAAGGAGGAGACCGACTATCCCGGCCCCGGGACGGGTGAGGCGACGATCGTCGTCCACGACGGCGACTCCGGCAGCGACATCGCCAAGGCTCTCGTCGAGGCCGACGTCATCAAGTCGACCGGCCCCTTC
>DAMDHZ010000102.1:0-8947 GCA_032101665.1 Brachybacterium sp.
AGGGCGAGCAGATCGACTCTCTCGCCGCAGAGTCCCGCCTGTACCGGTCGGTGCTCCTGGGTGTCGTGGATCGTCTGCGCCGCGTGCCCCCGCTGGACCCCGCCGCCATCGTCGAGTACATCCGCTCCCACATCCCACATATCGCAGGAGACACCAATGACCAGCCCTGAGCCCCCCATCACTCCCATGTCCACGGAGCCCGCGATCACGGTCGGCACGATCAGTGCCGCGGTGGCCGCTGGTATCACTCTCCTGGTCGCGTTCGGTGTCCCGATCAGCGAGGGTCAGCAGGTCGCGATCCTCGGCGTCGTCGCAGCAGTCGGCCCCCTGATCGCCGCACTCATCACCCGCCGTTTCGTCTCGCCGGCCGGGTCGGACTACCAGCCGACCCATCGGGCTGATGGCTGACATGCCATGTGGCAGTGTCCCGTGTGCTCGGCCCTGTACGGAGACAGGTGGGGCGCAGAGCAATGCCGACTTGAGCATGAGGTAGAAGCCGACCCCTGCATCGCCCGTCGTGCCGCGTGGGCCGCAGCACTACCCCGCCGCGTCCCCGGTGCGCCCATCATGAGACGCGCATGACGAACGCCCCCACTCTCCTACGGGAGGGTGGGGGCGCCGTGCTGCTCAGGGAGCGGTTACAGAAGATCGTTGATCTCTTGATAGATGCGGCCAAGTGTGAACTGGTCGATGCATCGTGCAGGGTCGGCAGGCTGCTGAATCGCGGCGGGGTCCGCTCCCCACAAGCGGCGGGCCCGCACCCACGACGGCTTTGACAACCCTAGGTTGGCCCAGTCAAGAAGTTCGATGTCTCCCCGCTTCGGAGACCCTCCGTCACCAAAGCTGGTGATCATCACGAGAAGGACAACCCTGTCGTCCATGTAGGTCATGGCGGATGACCCTAGGACCACTGCGGGTCGGCGCTTACCCTTCTCGGGGTCGTCGTTGTAGGGAACTTTCGCCCAGACGACCTGTCCCTGCTGGACGAACATGAGGACGCTCAGTCCTCCCAGGTACGGTTGATCTCCTGGGCGATGTCTCGGTGCATCGCATCTGGGGATTCGCTGAGTGCTTCGTCCGGGATCTCGTACTTACGCGGCTTCGGGCTGAACTTGAACTTCGGCCGGCCGCCCGTTGCACGGGGCGCTCGGCGCGAGTCAGGGAGCGTCTCCCATTGGCTGGGGGAGTCAACCTGCGAGCCCTGTCGGGCTAACATCGTGCTACTCATCGGAACCTCCTAGGTTGGCTATGGCAGCCGTGAGCGAGTCTGTAAGGCGTAGCACTTGGGACTCGGCGGTAGCGTAGGTCCTCCATATGTCAGCAGATGATGCCACGAAATCCCCGCTCAACGGAACCACGAGTGCGTCAGCGAACACTGACACCTCGGGAGCATCAGCAAGTCGTCGGTCCAACTCTTGAGGGGACGCGGCTTCCGCCGACGACCCGGTTCGGCCGAGCCCCGGATCGAGAACACGGTCCCGAATCTCGCCCTGCTCGACCACGCCGTAGTCAACCTGGCCTTCGAACTCGTCAGTCTCAATGTCTGACAACACTGCGGCATCTGTGGTTCGCCATTCGCCCAACCCGAGCCCACCACCGTGGGCGCGTTGTGCAAAGCGCTGCCTCGTCTCCAGGTAGTCAACACCCTCGAGCGCACCGCTAGCCTTGAACATGATTGATTTGACTCGGGTTTGCGCAGGCGTCAAGGCGTCCAGGATGCCGCGGAGTGCCGCGTCGAGGTGCGATTCCATCGCCCCCCCGGACGCCCCCGAACTCAGCATCAGGCTGTGCCGCGTGAACGAGATGCGCATGTCTGAGTGACCGAACGCCAGGCCAAGCGAGCGCTCACCGTCGTTGAAAGCGACGGGGTCGAGGTTGTCCTCGACCCACTCGAGCACCTCGGAGCGGCGGCGCTCGAAGGTCAAGATCGGAGCCCATCGCACGGCAATGCTCGACGCCCAAAGAGTTGCCATGTGTTCAGCCTATCCCACTCCACTTCTGCCCCATCGCGCCCCCACCTGGACCGTGAGGTCCGGGCGGGGGCGCTTTCGTGCGTCCAACCTCAGTCCAGCTCGACGGGCTCGATCAACGTCGGGTCCGACCGGTCCACGCCGCGCGTGCTGTTGACCTTCCGGTCGACGGGGTGGGTGACGAGGTCGCGCGCGATCGCCTCGGACGCCGCGCCGAGCTCGGCGTGGAGGTGCTTCCTCCCGCTCTCATCGAGCTTCCCGGGTGCGAGCCAGTCGGAGAGCATGTCCTCGGGGAGGTAGGCGGGCATCCGGTCGTGGACCTGGCCGGCGGCGTCGCGGGCCTCGCGCGTGATGATCGTGAACGTCACCGCCCAGCCGTCGTCGGTCTGCCGCGCGGCGGCGAGACCGGCCGCGTGCAGGAGACCGCCATCACGCGGGTGCACGTAGTACGGCTGCTTGCCGTCCGGGGTCTCGACCCACTCGTAGTACCCGGACATCGGCACCACGACGCGCTGGGACGCGAACGCGCTGCGGAACATGCCGTTGGTCAGCACCGTCTCGTAGCGCGCGTTGATCGGCCGCGGTCCCTTCTCCTTCGCCCATGCCGGCTGGAGGCCCCACCGTGCGGGCTCGACCGTCCTGACGGTCTGGCCGTCGTCGTCGACGTGCTCGCGGATCACCGGGGCCATGGTGGACGGGGCGATCGAGTACGTGGGCGTCCAGTCCCTGCCGTCACCTCCCTTGGTGGCGACGTACGCATGCAGGAGCCCTGCCTCGTCGATCTCGAGCACGAATCTCCCGCACATGAGCTGCCTCCCCCGTCGTGGTGGGGTTGAGCGTAGTCCGTCAGGTGCGCGGGTGGCGTCGCAGCCGCTGGGCGACGGTGGCCTGGGATCGGCCGCAGGCGTCCGCGAGGGCGCGCACGGCGTAGCCCTGGGCGATGATCCCGTGTGCTGAGCTGGTCCATGCGAGGAGGTCCTCCCACGGCGGCATCCCTCGGACCAGTGCGTCGGGGACGGGGACGCGGGTGGATGCGCCGCGGTCGACGGCCTTGCGGACGACCTCGGGTCTCCACGACTGCCGGCCCTGGTGGGCGGCCAGTGCCTCGGGGTCGCGGACGGTTGCGAGTCGGGCGAGCATCTCGGGGCGGGAGGCACGTTCCCGCATGTCGGCTGCGACGGAGGACGCGACGAGGCTGGTCGACATGCCGAGGCCGTGGCGCTCGCGGTACTCGGCGGCCGTGAGGTCGTGGGCTGCGCGGGCGTGGGTCGCGAGGTGGAGGTAGCCGCGGCCGCACTCGTGGCAGATCAGTCGGCCGTCCCACTCGTCGAGGTAGCCGTGGCGCGGCTCGGGGGTCGTCATCGGTAGCGGCTCTGGGTCACGCCGTGGTGTCGAGCTCGGCGCGGGTGCCGATCTCGATGCCGGGGACCTCCTGCGCGGCGCGTGCGACGACGTGTCGCCACCAGCGGGCCGTGAGGTGTCTGGTGTCGGGGCGGGCATCGTGCAGCTCGGCGTCGGTGCGGTAGACGACCACGGCTGGGTCTCGCGCGATGTTGAGGGCGTCGACGAGTTCCCCGACCGCAGTTGCGGTGTCGGCCTCGATCCGTTCGATGTCCTCGCGGACGCCGTCGGGGATGCGGTACTTGCCGGACTCCCAGGCGCGGACGGTACGGGGGTCGACGCCGAGGATGCTCGCGAGGACGTCGCCGGTCAGGCCGAGCCAGTCGCGGATGGTCATCAGCTCGCCGCCGGTCATGCGGGGCTCGGCGACGTGCTGCTCGGCAGAGGCGCGGCTGTCGGGGGTGGGTGTGGTCTTCATGGATACCTCCATGGTCAGGGACGCCCCGGCTCCGCGATGGGGGCCGGGGCGCTGGTGGGTGGTCAGGCGTTCTCGTGCTTGGCGACGATCTCCCAGAAGGCGTCCGTGTCGACCTGCTGGGCGTAGCCCTGCTCGTAGTCGCCGAGGACCTCGTCAGCGATGGCGTCGACGTCGTAGTCGGCGACGGTGGACACGCCGGGGACCTCGAGGGCGGGGAGGATGAGCTGCTCGATCGCGTCCTGCTTGGTGGTGAAGGTCTGCTCGTTCATGATCGACTCCTAGTCGGTCCTGGTCTGGGGCTGTTCCCCTGACCTCGTGCCTCAAGACTAGCACCCTAAAATAGGGTGCGCAAGGGGTAGGGCTGATTGAGTCTTGGCCGCACGCGTCACCGCCAGGGCGCTTGCTCCCGTAGAACCCTCAACCAGCCCGGATCCTTCCGCGACCGCCCGCTCGCGACGCCGGCTCGCGTCCAGCTGACCCGCTCGACGATCCAGTCGCGCAGCCACGTGTCCAGCTCCTCGCCGCGGCCGCCCCACTCGTCGACCGTGAGCACCACCTCGTGGTCACCGAGGGTCACACGGATCGAGTACTCGGGCAGGGACTCGTCCCGGGTGCTCGGCATCGTCTCGATCGGCGTCACGCCCCGCAGCGTGAGCCGGTAGCCGATGGTCACGGTGCTCACGGTGGTCTGCATCGACTCGAACGCGAAGAACCGCTCGTATCCGGGAAGCGGCGCTGCCGGGCTCGTCTTTGGGTACGGCGTGGAGCGGGTCGGGTCGTCCATGGCCGGGAGTCTGGCACCGCCAGCTGACGTTCTCGCGCGGTCACTGGTCGCAGACGGGTCTCTCGGTGCTGTTCACGAGCGTGATCATCACCCACCCCGGCACATCCCCGCGATCGGAGGCCAGAACGCTGGCCCGGGGGCGGGATCTCGCGAGATGTCGTCCCGCTCGGATGGGGCGGCGCAGCAGGGTGTCGCGGTGGATGGCCATGGGATTCTCCTTCGGACGGGGATCGGGATGTGGTGGTGCCAGGCGCGGGTCACAGAGAGATGTCGAGGACGGCGATGCCGGGGAAGACCGCGAAGACGATGACGAGCGGGAGGATGAAGAAGACGACCGGGATCATCATGGCGATCTCGCGCCGCCCGGCGATCTCCATGAGGTCGCGCTTGGAGGCTTCCCGGGCGTCCTGCGCCTGAGCGCGCAGCACATCGGCGAGCGGGGTGCCGCGCTCGATCGCCACGGCGACTCCTTCGCCGAATCGGCCGAGCGCGTCGAGCGGGGTGCGGTCGCCGAGGCCGATGAGCGCCTGACTCACCGTCGCGCCTGCCCGGATCTCGGCGACGGTCGCCGCGAACTCCGAGGGCAGTGCACCGCGGCTCGTGCGCGCGACGCGCTCCATCGCCGCGACGGGACCTTCACCGGCCGCGACGGCGAGGGCGAGCAGGTCGGCGACGGTCGGGAACTCTCGGGCCATGCGCGCGCCGCGACGGGAGATCGCCGAGGACAGCAGGTAGTCGCGCGCGACCACACCGCCGACCGCGCCGAGGACGATGAGGGCGAGGCCGAGCAAGGGCGAGGCACCGCGCATGGTGACGGCGGCGAGGGCGAGGATGAAGCCGATCACACTGCCTCCGATGCCCCAGACCACCTGCTCGATGCGGAACCCTTCGACGCTCCCGCGGCGGCCGGCGAGCCGCAGGCGCCGCTCGAGCTGTGCCGCGTTGCCGGTGAGGCGCTCGAGCAGACCGAGGGCCCGATCGGCCAGCGGGCCCGCGAGCGCGCGCACGACCGCTCCGACACCGGTCGCGGACGAGCCCGGGGTGAGCAGGCTGCTGCGTGCGGTCCCTCGTCGCAGGTAGGGGTCGATGCGGGCTGTGAGATCTCGTCGGCGGGTCCACGGGTTGTCGAGGATCAGCACAGAGAGGCCCACGCCGAGCAGCAGACCGAGGACGGCGCCGATGGTGAGGGGATGGTCGAGACTCATCGCAGCACCCGCTCGTCCTGGGGAAGACGCGCGATGCGCATCATCACGCGATAGGCGAGCAGCGAGACGGCCGCTCCCGCGACGATCAGGACGAGCCCGGCCGTCGAGTCGTAGGCCTCGGCCGCCGGCGGCCGGGTCGACATGAGGGCGAGCACGATCCATGGCGCCGCGAGGGCGAGGCGGGACGCGTTGACGGTCCATGACTGCCGCGCCTCGAGCTCGGCTCGGGTGCGGGCATCCTCCCGGAGGAAGGCCGAGAGGGTGCGGAGCAGGACGCCCAGGTCCGTACCGCCGACATCGCGGGTGATCCGCAGCGCCTCGATGATGCGGTCCCCCACCGGGTCCGCGAGCCGCACTTTCAGACGATCCAGGCTCGTCCCGAAGTCACCGCTGGCCTGGTAGTCGTGGGCGAAGTCGACGAACGGTGCCCGCAGCTCCTCGGGTCCGGAGCGTCCCACCTGGACGAGCGCCTCCGGAAGCGACAGGCCCGCGCGGATCGCCGAGTTGATGTGGTCGACGACTTCGGGCCACACCTCCCGCAGCTGCACGCGCCGCCGGTAGGCAAGGGAGCGGATGAGCACGAGCGGCACGAAGGCGGCGGCGATGCCGAGGGCCAGCGCGATCACCGAGGCGGTCGAGACGGAGTAGACGGTGGCGGCCACGACCAGGCCGAGACCGACGCACGCGGCCGGGAGCGCCGCCGGTGGCACGGTCGCGAGACCGATCCGGGTCAGGTCGTCGCGAAGGCGATCCATCCAGCCGTCCATGACGCCGCGCCGGGACGACGAGGCCTCCGTCTGCCAGGTCGAGACCCAGATCGCCAGGAGACCGAGTCCGAGCACGAGCCCGAGGAGCGCCCCCGTCCTCATGCGGCCGCCCTCCCCAGCAGCGCGGCCACGTCGTGCCCGACGCGTTCGAACCGGTCGACGTGGGGCGGGAAGCCGTCGCCGCGGGCGAGACGATCGCCTCGCAGATGGAACAGGTCGGAGATCTCGACGACACCCTCCTCGACACGGCCGGGCAGTCCGACGATCTCCCGCACCCGACGCATGCCCGACGGAAGGATGTCGAGGTGGACGACGATGTCGATGCACGAGGCGACCGTCGGCACGACGAATCGGCTCGACACGTTCTCCCCGGCGAGCAGGGGCAGGGTGCACAGTTTGGTGACGGCGTCACGGGCGGAGTTCGCGTGCAGCGACGCCATGCCGGGCAGGCCGCTGTTGAGGGAGATGAGCATGTCGAGGCTCTCGGCCTCCCGCACCTCGCCGACGATGATGCGGCTGGGACGCATGCGCAGCGACTCCCGCACGAGTCGCCGCATCGAGATCTCGCCCGTCCCTTCGAGGTTGGGCTGGCGCGTCTGCATGCCGACGACGTCGCGCAGCCGCAGATCGAGCTCGAAGACCTCCTCGATCGTGACCACCCGTTCACGGGCGCCCACGGAGCTGGCGAGGCAGTTCAGGAAGGTCGTCTTGCCGGCTCCTGTTGCATACCGACGCTAGCCAACATATTGGAATCGTTGGTCACACAGCCGCAAGCACGCCTCTGACCAGGGGCTCTACGGCAAGGCACACGAGTAAGGAACCACGATGGCCGCCACTCCCACCTGCGACCTCTCCATCTTCACCTCCACGCTCCCCAGAGACGATGGCCCCGATTACCCGTCCACCGAAGCGCGAATTTTCCCCAGCGTCCCAGGTCACAGCGAAGGCTTGGACGTCCTCGCGCTCATCAGCGACGAGGGTCCGCTCTTCCACGTCGGGTACGCATGCCTCGATCTGGCGACGGCCCACGAGCTGGTCGGCCACCTAACGACGCTCATCGGCGCTGCCTCCGCACCGGCCGCCAGCAAGCCGGCCCCCGCACTGTACGTGCCCAAGGAGTACGACTACGAGGCGCCGGAGCCGGTGCGGGAGTCTCGTGCGGCCGCGTTTCTGCGGGCGACGCTCTCCGGCCGAGACGGCAGTGCCCACGTCGGCCCAGGAGGCACGGCGCCCACGGAGAGGGAGCACGCCGCCCTGACGCCCGAGGAAGTCGCCACGGTTCTGCAGGTGTCCACGAAGACTCTCGCGAACTGGCGCTACCTGGGCGGGCGCGGGCCCGCATGGATTAAGGACGGCGGCATCGTCCGATATCCCGCCGACAAGCTCCAAGAGTGGATCGGCGCCTAGGGGCGAAGATCCGTGATTGATGACGCCACTGCCTGGAGAGCCGCAACGCTCCGGGCCATTGCCCACGAGCAGGGCCCACGGCCGAAACCCCTGCGGAGCCCCTTAGCCGACTGGGCTTCTCACATCTCCGACCACCTTGCAGAGCGAATAAGCACCTACGGATACCGCGACATCCCTGGCCAGGTGACTCCGACGCGCCCAACTAAACCGCTGACAATCTATCGTGGTGCCACCCACCAAACGGCCCTTGGCATCTGGTGGTCAGCACAGATGCACGTCGCGGAGACCTATGCGCAGAGAGGAAGCAGCGCAGGGCTCGCGACTCGCGTGTTCCGCACCGTCCTGGACCCCCACGGGTTCATCCACTGTCGGAGAGGCTCGGAACGTCAATCTGCGTTCGAAGAGTGCTTCGTCAATCCTCAAGATCTCGACGCCGACTCCATCGAGGTCGCGCCACACCGCGGCATTCGAATCCCCGGACTCGAGGATGAGCAAACCGAACGCTGGGCTCAGCATCGCGCTTCGGAAGTCGACCGCCTGTCCCACCTAGAGGCCACGGGACTTCCTCGGTTTCCGAAGGTCGGCCCATCAGTGCCGGCAAGGGCCGTCACTCTCTTTCGCGGCGCCACCCCAGCAACCAGGAACGGTGTGCATTGGACCGAGAAATGGGATATCGCAGCTCGCTTCGCCGAACAGTGCAGTCGAGATGGCTGGGACGGGCATATTTACCGCACGACACTACCTCCAGACGCAATATTTCACCACGCACAAGGTGAGTATCTGGTGCAACCAAAATATCTCGACTCGGTAGAGATGGACTGCGAACCTCGTCCGGCAACAGTAGGTAGCACCTATGTGCCTTATCGCCTCGACATACCCATCGACTTTACTGTCGTGGCCGCACGCCACATCTGATCCCTCTACGCCACCCGCGGAACGCTCCCCCGATCGGGTGAGCGAGCCTGTTCTCCCCTAATCGTGGGAGAACCCCCGCG
>DAMDHZ010000102.1:8957-10215 GCA_032101665.1 Brachybacterium sp.
TCTGCGTGCCTTCACGGCTTCCCACGCGGTGCCCAGGTACACCGGGGCGAACCAGGTAAGCACGACTGGAGAACGATCCCCCAGAACCGCCCGGAGACGGGGCGGCGTCGCGCACGATCATGCGCACGTGGGGCGGCGAAGCGGTCCACCATCCCGGTGGGGCGCTACTCGTCGTGCCACCAGTCGTAGACGGATCGAGGGCGGAGGGCAAACCGTGGGGCAGGGGGCCAAGCAAAGGCGGCCCGCAGGGCTCCGTTTAGATGCGATGCTCTGGTCATGGCAGTAGCGCTCACCATCATGTACGTCGTTGCCGCCGGCCTCTCCGCCTGGGGCGTGGTCGGCCCCTGGTCCGCAGCCCGCCGTCGCGAGCAGTACACGAAGCGCGCCGACGCGGAGTACACCCGACTGCGGGAGACGGTCTGGGCAGCTGACGGCACCGAAGACGAACCCCGTGCGCGAGCAAAGCTAGAGGAGAGTCTCGCAGCTCCATTCGAAGGTGGCCCCGAGACCCTCAAGCAGCTCACTCAGACGGTCGTGTTCACGCCTTACACCTCGGGCACCAACGCAGTAGCCGAGCTCCGCAGTCGCACGCAGGGGCTGCGATGGGTCGTCGCAGGGGTCATCATCGGCTCGGCCGCGAGCATCCTCTCGTTGTGGTTCCCTCCGGCTTGAGCGAGTGCCCTATGACGGTGCGGGATCAAACGTCGGCTCGGTCGGCTCGCCCGATTCGGCAGGTGTTCCATTTGGAACACGTGATGCCGCCGGGTCGAACGTCCACTGCAACGGGAACCGCCTCGTCGTCACCTACAGGGAGGAAGTCTGATGACTGTGATCTATGTTCCGACACGGATCACCAGTGCCGAACAGGCCGAGCAACTGCCCGACGGTGCGATCCCGTTCAACGGTGACCCCGCCGAAGGTGACACCTACTACCACGCCAAGACCGACGGTGAGTGGCACGTGGACGGCTACCCGGCGACCCTGTCCCGCGCGATCCAGTTCGGATGCACAGTGACTGCCCTCATGCCCGTCGAAGCCGCGGAGGAGCGCACCACCCCGCTCGAGCCGGGGAGCACTATCCAGATCCTACCCAGCTACCACTGGTTCCAAGGCCCCGTTGCTACGCGCCTCGTCACGCCATGGGAGCCCACCCCGTGACCCCGTGGGAGTCCGTCGAACCGTGACCGGCCGCAGGAGAAGATGGACGCTTGAACAACGAACCCTCGGTTCCGGCCGACCTTGATGACTCCGTACTCCT
>DAMDHZ010000103.1:0-9335 GCA_032101665.1 Brachybacterium sp.
GGCTGCACCTGCTGTCCCACCGCCTGGTGCGGCCCAACGAGCAGAACCTCGACGGCATCTTCGGCCAGCTCACCAACGTGGTGTGGACGTCGGAGGGTCCGTGCGCGGTCGTCGGCTTCGAGGAGACGCGCGTGCGCCTGATCGCGGCCGGCCGCACGCCCACCGTCTTCTCCGTCGACAAGTTCCCGCGCATGGTCGACTACGTGCTGCCCACGGGCGTCCGCATCGGTGACGCCGATCGCGTGCGCCTGGGCGCCCACCTCGCCGAGGGCACGACCGTGATGCACGAGGGTTTCGTGAACTACAACGCCGGGACGCTCGGCACCTCGATGATCGAGGGCCGCATCTCCCAGGGCGTGGTCGTGGGCGACGGCTCCGACGTGGGCGGCGGCGCCTCCACGATGGGCACCCTCTCGGGCGGCGGCACCGAACGCGTCCGCATCGGCGAGCGCTCCCTGGTCGGTGCAGAGGCCGGCATCGGCATCGCGCTCGGCGACGACTGCGTGGTCGAGGCGGGCCTCTACCTCACGGCCGGGACGAAGGTCACGATCGTCGACCCTCGCGGCACCGAGAAGGACGGCCGGGTGGTCAAGGCGCGTGAGCTGTCCGGCGCCTCCCACCTGCTGTTCCGCCGCAACTCGGTCAGCGGGCGGGTCGAGGTCGTCGCGCGCGAGGGCAGGACCGTCGAGCTGAACGACGCCCTGCACGCGAACTGACCCGATGCCCTCGCGCCGCGCCTCCTCGAGGCGCACCCGCAGCCGCCACCTGATGATCCCGCTCGTCATGATCGCGATCTTCGCGTTCATCGCGGGCGGGACGTACGTGGCGCTCTCGGGCTACGGCGCAGCCCAGCGCAGCGGGACCTGCACCGCTTCGGGCCTCGGGACGAGCCATCGCTACTCGACGGAGCAGACGGCGAACGCGGCGCTCATCAGCGCGGTGGCCGTGGACCGCTCCCTGCCGCCGCGGGCGGCCTCGATCGCGCTCGCGACCGCCTACCAGGAGTCCAAGCTCGAGAACATCGACCACGGCGATCGCGACTCGCTCGGCCTGTTCCAGCAGCGGCCGTCGCAGGACTGGGGCGCACCCGAGCAGATCATGGACCCCGTCTACGCGGCCAACGCGTTCTACGACGTGCTCGTGACGATCGACGGCTACCAGACCATGCCGCTCAACGACGCCGCGCAGCGGGTGCAGCGTTCGGGCTTCCCCGAGGCCTACGCCGATCACGAGACCGAGGGCCGGCTCTACGCCTCGGCGCTCACCGGTCACTCCGGCGCGAACCTCGTGTGCGACGTGGCCGCTGCCGACGGGCAGGCCTCACCGCAGCCGCTGCGCGACGAGCTCGGTCGGCAGTTCCCGCGCCGCACCGCGAGCGGGAGCATCACGAGCGCCCTGGCCCCGGCGTCCTCCGCGGCCGCCTCCGTGCCGGCGGGCGCGGGGGCGACCGCGCTCGTGATCGACCCCCACGGCGACGAGACGCTCGGGTGGGCGCTCGCGAACTGGGCCGTGGCGCGGGCCGCGGACGACGCCGTGGTCCAGGTCTCCTACGCCGGCCGCGTGTGGGAGCGCTCGGGGCAGGAGAACACGACGCCGGGCAGCTGGACCCCACGGGCCGGCGGCCACGAGGACTCCGTCGTGGTGCTCGTCGCCGGAGGCGCCGACTGACTCAGTAGGTGCGCAGGCCGCGCGCCGCGAACTGGTCGCGCACGCGCTCGACGACGCGCTTGTCGGGGGCGCTGACGTCCCGCAGCCGGTAGTCGAGCCCGAGGGCGTCCCACTTGTCCTGGCCCATGTTGTGGAAGGGCAGGACCTCGACGCGCTCGACGGAGTTGGGCCAGCGCTCGACGATGTCGGCCACCCGCTCGACGTTCTCGTAGCCGTCGGACCAGCCCGGCACGACCACGAAGCGGATCCAGATCCGGATGCCGAGCCGTTCGAGACGGTCGCCGAAGTCGATCGTCGGCTGCAGCTCGCGCGTCGTGAGGCGCTTGTAGACGTCGGGGATCCCGGACTTCACGTCGAGCAGCACGAGGTCGACGTTCTCGAGGAACTCATCGGACGCGTTGGCACCGAGGAAGCCGGAGGTGTCGAGCGCGGTGTGGATGCCCATCGCCTTGGCGCGCTGCAGGAGGTGCTCGACGAACACGGGCTGCATGAGCACCTCACCGCCCGACAGGGTGATCCCACCACCCGTGGCGCGGAAGACGCCGCGGTAACGCTTCATGCGGGCGACCAGCTCGTCGAGGGTGACGTCGTGGCCGTCCTTCATCAAGAAGGTGTCGGGGTTGTGGCAGTACACGCAGCGCAAGGGGCAGCCGTTGAAGAACACGGTCATGCGGGTGCCGGGGCCGTCGACGGCAGTCACCAGCTCCCACGAGTGGATCGAGGCGAGGTTCCCCTCCCGGATCGCAGCGAGGCGGTCCGAGCGCTGGAACTCGACCTCCGTCATCCCCTCGATGCCGGCACCCGACCGTCGCTCCGTCGACACCGTCGGAAGGCCGAGGGCGATCTGCTGGGGCATGTGCGGCTCCTGACGTCGGGCTCGCGCACCTCGCGGCGCGGCGAGCGCGGCGCCGGGCAGGAGACCTGCCCGGCGCCGGTGTGGGACCGGAGCTGCGCCCCGGCCCCGGGGGATGGTGCTCAGGCACCCTCGTGGAAGGTGCGGTCGAGCACGTCGAGCTGCTGCTCACGGGTCAGCTTCACGAAGTTCACGGCGTAGCCGGAGACGCGGACCGTGAGGTTCGCGTAGTTCTCCGGGTGCTCCATCGCATCGACCAGGGTGTCCTTGTTCAGGACGTTGATGTTGGCGTGGTAGAGCCCGGAATCCATGTGGTGTTCGGCGCGGTTCGCCTTCATGGAGGCGAGACGCTCGTCGAAGGTCTTCGTGGCCATGCTGTTCTCCTAGGGTTCGGTGACGGGTGATGCAGGTCCGAGCGAGATCGGGAGGCTCAGGCCTCCTCGTCCTCCTCCATGATGAATCCGGCGTCGAGCACGCCCACGAGGTTCCGGATCTGCTCCTCCTTGGTGCGGCCCAGGCCCTGCGGGGTGATCGTGTTGGTCAGCGAGATGCCGTCGAGGGCGTCGTTGTAGTCGAGCTTGCCGACCGACAGCATCGAGGCGACCATGCCGTGGGAGTCCATCCCGTTCTCGGGGTTGGCGCCCGGCGCGAACGGCGTGCCCTTCTGGTGCCCCGAGGGGAACGAGCCGGTGGCCTTGCCGTACACGACGTTCGAGGTGATCGTCAGCACCGACTGGGTCGGGATCGCGTCGCGGTACATCGGGGAGGACTTGATCTTGTCCATCACGGTGTGCACGATCGTCGCTGCGATGTCGTCGGCGCGGTCGTCGTCGTTGCCGTAGACGGGGAAGTCGCCCTCGGTGATGTAGTCGGTCACGAGACCGGTCTCGTCGCGCACGGGGGTGACGCTCGCGTACTTGATGGCGGCCAGGGAGTCCGCGACGATCGACAGGCCCGCGATGCCGCAGCCCATGGTGCGCACGATGTCGGAGTCGTGCAGCGCCATCTCGATCGACTCGTAGGCGTACCTGTCGTGGCTGTAGTGGATGATGTTGAGCGCCTCGACGTAGGTGCCGACCACCCAGTCGAGCATCTCCTCGTACTTCTCCCAGACCTCGTCGAAGTCGAGCGGGCCGTCGCCCGTGATGGGCGTGAACAGCCCCTCCTCGGTCACCTGCTTGCCGCTCATCTCGTCGCGGCCGCCGTTGATGGCGTACAGCAGTGCCTTGGCGGCGTTGACGCGGGCGCCGAAGAACTGCATCTGCTTGCCGACCCGCATCGGGGAGACGCAGCACGCGATCGCGGCGTCGTCACCCCAGCGGTCGCGGATCTGGGCGTCGGACTCGTACTGCACCGACGAGGTCTCGATCGAGATGGCCGAGCAGAACTCCTTGTAGCCCTCGGGCAGCGCCGGGTCCCAGAAGATCGTGATGTTCGGCTCCGGGGCGGGGCCGAGGTTGCGCAGGGTCTGCAGGAGGCGGAACGAGGTCTTGGTGACCTGGCTGCGGCCGTCCTCGGAGAACCCGGCGTCCGACCAGGTGGCCCAGTAGGGGTCGCCCGAGAAGATCTGGTCGTAGTCGATGGTCCGCAGGAAGCGCACGATGCGCAGCTTGATGACGAGCGCGTCGATCATCTCCTGCGCGTCGGTCTCGGTGATCGCGCCGCTGGCCAGGTCCCTCTCGAAGTACGGGTCGAGGAACGGCGACAGGCGGCCGATGGACATGGCCGCGCCGTCCTGGCTCTTGACCGAGGCGAGATAGCCCATGTAGGTCCACTGGACGGCCTCGCGGGCGGTCGCGGCCGGGCGCCGCAGGTCCAGGCCGTACTCCTGGCCCAGGGTGATGAGCTTCTTGAGCGCCTTGATCTGCTCGGAGTGCTCCTCGCGGTAGCGCGCCCAGTGCTCGGAGAAGCCCTGGGCCAGCGTGGCCTCCTTGGCGGCGAGCTTGTCGGCGATGAGCGCGTCGACGCCGTACAGCGCCACGCGGCGGTAGTCGCCGATGATGCGGCCGCGCCCGTAGGCGTCGGGCAGGCCCGTCACGATGTGCGAGCTGCGGGCGGCGCGGATACGGGGCGTGTAGATGTCGAAGACGGCGTCGTTGTGGGTCTTGCGGTACTGCGTGAAGATCTTCTTGATCTCGGGGTTCGGCTCCTTGCCGGCCTCCTTGATCGCGGCCTCGACCATGCGCCAGCCGCCGTTGGGCATCATGGCGCGCTTGAGCGGGACATCGGTCTGCAGGCCGACGATCACGTCGTCGTCCTCGCTGATGTAACCGGCGGGGAACGCGTCGATGTCGGCGGGGGTGTCGGTGTCGACGTCGAAGACGCGGCGACGGCGCTCCTCGGCGAGGTAGTTCTTCTCGAGCGTGTCCCACACGCGCAGGGTCTTGTCGGTGGGTCCCGCGAGGAACGATGCGTCACCCTCGTACGGGGTGTAGTTGCGCTGGATGAAGTCGCGGACGTCGACCCCCTCTTGCCAGGGCCCCGCGGCGAAGCCCTCCCAGGCGGGAGTGGGATCGGCGGACTCGGCGGAGACTCGATCTGCGGTCGCTTGCGACATGGGGTTCCTCCTCACGATGGGGGCCGCGGGAGGCCGTGTCGGCGGATCCTCCCGGGCTCTGCATCCAGACTAGGAAGGACCGTGCACCGTGCGCTCGCCGAAGGTCCCGCAGCTCGCGGGACGCGCGTGAGGTCACTCACGTGCCTCGGCCGCCCTTTGCCCCTGCCGCCCGACGAGGGGTCAGTGATCCAGGCGGCGCTCCTGGGCGAGCTTCTCCTGCTGCGCGCGGCGCTCCTTGTCGAGCTCGGCGTGCAGCTCCTCGAGGCGCAGCTCGGTGGTGCCGGTGCGGGCGCTCATGGGCTGGTACGTGCGCTCGGTGTGACCGATGTAGATCTGGCGCGGGCGGCCGATCTTGGTCTCCGGGTCGTGGATCATCTCGTCCCACTGGGCGATCCAGCCGGGCGTGCGGCCGATCGCGAACAGCACCGTGAACATGTCCGTGGGGAAGCCGATCGCCTTGTAGATGAGGCCCGTGTAGAAGTCCACGTTGGGGTAGAGCTTGCGCTCGATGAAGTAGTCGTCCTCGAGGGCGATCTCCTCGAGCTGCATCGCGAGCTCGAGTCGCTCGTCGTGGACGCCCAGGCGCTCGAGCACCTCGTCGGCGATCTTCTTGACGATCTTCGCGCGCGGGTCGTAGTTCTTGTACACCCGATGGCCGAAGCCCATCAGGCGGACGCCCTTCTCCTTGTTCTTGACCTTCTCCATGAACTGGCGGGGATCGATCCCGGAGGCACGGATCTCGTCGAGCATCTCCATCACGGCGGCGTTGGCGCCGCCGTGGGCGGGGCCGGAGAGAGCGCCGATGCCCGCGGAGATCGAGGTGAACAGGTCGGCCTGGGCGGAGCCCACGAGGCGCACCGCCGAAGCCGAGCAGTTCTGCTCGTGGTCGGCGTGGAGGATCAGGAGCTTCTCCATCGCGCCGACCACGACGGGATCGGCGACGTAGTCCTCGACGGGGAAGCCGAAGGTCAGGCGCAGGAAGTTCTCGATGAGCGAGAGCCGGTTGTCGGGGTACATGAGGGCGTGACCCTGGCTCACCCGGCGCGCGTACGCGGCCATCGTGGGGATCTTCGCGAGCAGGCGATAGGTGGACAGGCGCACCTGGTCCTCGTCGAAGGGGTCGAGGGAGTCCTGGTAGAACGTCGACAGGGCCGAGACGCCGGCCTGCATCACCCGCATCGGGTGGGCGTTGCGGGGGAAGCCGTCGAAGAGCTGCTTGAAGCGCTCGTCGAGCAGGGTGCGCCGCTCGACCGAGGACACGAAGTTGTCGAGCTGCCCGGAGGTCGGCAGCTCGCCGTTGATAAGCAGGTAGGCGACCTCGAGATAGGTCGAGTGCTCCGCGAGCTGCTCGATCGGGTAGCCGCGGTAACGCAGGATCCCCTCGTCGCCGTCGATGTACGTGATCGCCGACTTCGTGTTGGCGGTGTTCATGAAGCCCGGGTCGTAGGTGACGTCACCGGTCGTGGTGCGCAGCGGGGCGATGTCGATGCCGCGGTTGCCCTCGGCGGCGTCGACCACCTTCAGCTCGAGGTCGTGGCCGGCATGGTGCAGCGAGGCCGACGTCGTCGTCTGATCCACGGGGTTCTCCGTTCGCGGGAAGTCAGTTGGGGGCGAGGCGTGCGGCGGCCGCGTCGATGCGCTCGTCGGGCGCCGTCAGGGCGATGCGGACGAAGCCGTCGCCCGCACCACCATAGAACATCCCTGGTGCCACCAGGATTCCCAGGTCGGCCAGACGGGCCACCGAGGCCTCGGAGGACTCGCCGAAGGTCACCCACAGATAGAGCCCGGCCTCCGAGCGCGGGATCGAGCCGCCGGCCGCCTCGATCGCCGGGCGCAGCACGCCACGCCGGCGCCGATAGACCTCGCGCTCGGCGTCGGCGGCATCGTCGTCGGCGAGCGCCGTCACCATCGCGGTCTGGATCGGCCCCGGCAGCATCATCCCGGCCTGCTTGCGGATCGCGGTGAGCTCGCCGACGAGGGCCTCGTCGCCCGCGACGAACGCGGTGCGGTAGCCGGCCAGGTTGGACTGCTTGGACAGGGAGTAGACGCACAGCAGCCCGGTGAGGTCGCCGCCGTGGACGCGAGCGTCGAGGATCGAGGGGACGGCGCCGATCTCCCAGGCCAGGCGCGCGTAGCACTCGTCGGAGGCCACGATGATGCCCCGCTCGCGCGCCCAGTCCACGATCGAGCGCAGCTGAGGCACGCTGAGTACGGCTCCGGTCGGGTTCGACGGGGAGTTCAGCCAGAGCAGGCCGAGCCGGTCGATCGCGACGAGCCCGCCGGGCGCGTCCGCGAACGCCATGTCTCCCTCGACGGCGAGACGCTCGACGTCGACGGGCACGGGGGTCGCACCCACGAAGATCGCGCCCATCTCGTAGGTCGGGTAGGCGACGTGGGGGAAGGCCACCGCACCGCCGGCGCCGATGCCGAGCTGGAAGGGCAGGTGGGCCACGAGCTCCTTGGAGCCGACGGTGGGCAGCACGTGGGCGGGCCCGAGACTCGCGGGCGCCGAGAAGGTGCGGCGGCAGAAGTCGACGAGGGCCTCGCGCAGGGCCGGGGTGCCGATCGTGGTCGGGTAGCCGTGGGAGTCGGCGCCGGCGGCGAGCGCCTCCTGGATCGCGGGAGGGGTCGGGTCGACGGGGGTGCCGACGGACAGGTCGACGATGCCGTCGGGGTGGGCCTCGGCCGTCGCGCGATGGGCCGCGAGGGTGTCCCACGGGAAGACGGGCAGGCGCGCCGCGAGCGGCTCACGGCGCCGGGCCCGGGAGGTCGTGGCGTCGTGCGCGCCGGCGCTGCTCATGGGCTCCGCGGTCATCGGCTCTCCTCCGGGTCGGTCAGTCGTCGCCCTGGGGCGGGAGGGCCTCGATGAGCGGGTGGTCCTTGTCGATGACCCCCATCTTGGCGGCGCCGCCGGGCGAGCCGAGATCCTCGAAGAACTCGACGTTGGCCTTGTAGTAGTCGGCCCACTCGTCGGGGAGGTCGTCCTCGTAGAAGATGGCCTCGACGGGGCACACGGGCTCGCACGCGCCGCAGTCGACGCACTCGTCGGGCTGGATGTACAGGCTGCGATTGCCCTCGTAGATGCAGTCCACGGGACATTCATCGACGCATGCCCGGTCCTTGACATCGACGCAGGGCAGGGCGATGACGTAGGTCATGGTCACGATCCTTCCGGAACGATCATGTGCGGCTGGGGCGAGGTCCCATCATCTCATCGGCAGGCCGAGCACGGGGGACCGAGATGTGTGCGCGTCGGGTGAGGGTGATCAGGACGACACGGCGGCAGGGCGCTCGGCGCCGTCGTGCAGGGCGGCAGCCACGACGGGAGCGTCCCGGAGATGTCCGCCTGCGGACCGTGGCGTCGGCACGGTCCGGAGGCGGGCTCAAGTCCGGGCGGTCGACTGCTGCCGGCCACGTGCAGTGGGCCCCGTCTACCCTGGGGCGATGACCGCCTCGCAGCCCGATCCCGCGCGCACCGCTCCCCCGCGGCCCGGGTGGGCGCCGTTCCTGGTGCCGGGCGAGCGGGTGGTGCTGCGCTATCGGATCGACCGGCGCAGCTCGCCCCACGGTGAGGGCATGACCGACGCGCTCGGCGTGATCGAGCGCGTCGATGCCCGGACGGTGACCGTGATGACCCGCCGCGGCCGGGACATCGTCGTGCGGGGCCTCGTCATCGCCGCCAAGCAGGTCCCCCCGCCGCCTCCTCGACGCCCCCGCGCCGGGCCTGCGCGCTGACGACGTAGCCCGCGCCGGCGACGACGTGGAGGATCACGCCGATCCAGAGCACGACGAGCACGGCCGGCACCAGCGCAGGCGCCCACGCCCCTGCGCAGGCCAGCAGGAACACGCTCGTCATGAGCAGAGCGGTGCGCGCCTTGCCGATGCGCGACACCCCGAGGCTGCCCTCCAGGGCGCTGCGCGAGCTCCGGATCGTCACCACCACATCGACGGCGAAGATGACCACGAGGGCAGCCCACGGCAGCAGTCCGGTGAGCGCGAGGGACAGCACGATCCCCACCAGGCCGAGGCGGTCGGCGATCGGGTCGATGATCTGACCTGTGCGGCTCGTCTGCCCGAGCACCCGCGCGAGCATCCCATCGACCCAGTCGGTGAGCGCCCAGACGAGCAGCAGCACGACCGACAGCGTCTCGGGTCCATGGCGGACGAGCATCACGCAGATCGGCAGCAGCAGGACGAAGCGCACGAGCGTGATCGCGTTGGGGATCGTGGCCCAGTCGGGACGATCCTCCGCCGCGC
>DAMDHZ010000103.1:9345-10111 GCA_032101665.1 Brachybacterium sp.
CGCGCGGCTCAACGCCGGGCTCCTCGCGCCGATCCCTCCGCGGCCCCGCCTCGACCCCCGTCGGCCCCGACGTCGCGACGACCGCGGGTGAGGCGGCCGATGCGACGCACCCACACCACCGCGGCGAGCACGAGCGGGATGCCCACGCCGAGGATCTGGACGATCCAGCCGGAGTACTGCGCCGTGCCCGCGATCGAGCCGGGCATCATCACGCCACCGCCTGCGCCCGTGCCCGCGAAAGGGATCACGAGCAGCGCCCATCCGACGGCGAGCACCACGAGCGGTAGCCGTCGCCCGGTGGCGGCGAGCAGGAACACGCTCGCGGCGAGCTGGAAGGCGCCCCCGAGCACCAGGCCGACCGGCAGCTCGAGCCCGACGACCTCCGCGGTCGTGCGGTGCGTCGTCACCATGAGCAGCACCGACACGGCAGCCAGCACGATCGCGGCGATCACCTGCGCCACGCGGCTCGCGAGATCCGCGCCCTCGGCGCGCGCGGGGCGGCCGTCGGGCGGGGTCGAGGCGAGGGGCGCCGTCACCTCACACCGAGGCCTTGGCGCGCGACCGTACCTTGGCGCGCTCCTGCGGGTCGAGGATCACCTTGCGGATGCGCACGATCTCCGGGGTCACCTCGACGCACTCGTCGTCACCCGCGAACTCGAGGGACTCCTCGAGCGTGAGCTTGCGCGGCGGCACGAGGTTCTCGAAGGCGTCGGCCGTGGAGGAGCGCATGTTCGTCAGCTTCTTCTCCTTGGTGATGTTGACGTCC
>DAMDHZ010000104.1:0-10040 GCA_032101665.1 Brachybacterium sp.
GTGAGCGTCTTCCGCACCACCATCCCCGCCGACCCGCACGACGAACCCATGGTCCAGCTCCTCGCGCCCGACGGCACCCGCACGCCCCACGACGAGCTCGACCCCGTCCTCGCGCACCTGACGGCCGACGACCTGCGCGGCTACTACCGCGACATGGTCATGATCCGCGGCGCGGACCTCGAGGCCACGAGCCTGCAGCGCCAGGGCCAGCTGGGGCTGTGGGCGAGCGCGCTGGGCCAGGAGGGTGCCCAGATCGGCGCCGGTCACGCCGCGCGCACCCAGGACTACCTCGTGCCCACCTACCGCGAGCACGGCATCGCCTGGGCGCGCGGCATCGAGCCCATGACGTTGCTCGAGATGTTCCGCGGGATCTCCCACTGCGGCTGGGACCCCTTCGCGATCCGCACCCATCCGTACATGATCGTGCTCGGCGCCCAGGCCCCCCATGCGGTCGGTTACGGGATGGGCCTCCAGCGCGACGGCGTGGTCGGCACGGGCGACCTGGACACCGACACGGCCGTGCTCGCGCTGTTCGGCGACGGCACCTCCTCCGAGGGCGAGGTCTCCGAGTCCTTCACCTTCGCCGCGAGCTTCCAGGCGCCCGTCGTCTTCTACTCCCAGAACAACCAGTGGGCGATCTCCGTGCCCACCTCCGTGCAGACCCGGGTGCCGCTCGCCCAGCGCTCGCGCGGCTGGGGGATCCCCAGCGTCCGGGTCGACGGCAACGACGTGCTCGCGTGCCTCGCGACCACCCGCATCGCGCTCGATGCGGCGCGCGCGGGAAAGGGGCCGCGCTTCCTCGAGGCGCTCACCTACCGGATGGCGGCCCACACCACGAGCGACGACCCCACGCGCTACCGTCCGCGCGCCGAGGAGGAGGAGTGGGCCGCCAAGGATCCGATCCTGCGCCTGCGCCTGCACCTGCAGCAGATCGACGAGATCGACGACGCCTACATCGCGCGCTGCGACGAGGAGGCCCACGACCTCGCCATGCGCCTGCACCACCACATCCACGAGATGCCGGACCCCGACCCGCGCACCCTCTTCGACCACGCGTACGCCGAGCCGCACCCGCTCGTCGAGGAGGAGCGCGCCGCCTACGCGCAGTACCTGTCCCAGTTCGAGGACGAAGGAGCCGCCCGATGAGCATCGTGAAGCTCCCGATCGCCAAGGCCATCACCGCAGGCCTGCGCGACGCCATGCGCGCCGACGACCACGTGCTGCTCATGGGCGAGGACATCGGGGTGCTCGGCGGCGTGTTCCGCGTGACCGACGGCCTGCAGGCCGAGTTCGGCGCCCAGCGGGTGGTCGACACCCCGCTCGCCGAGGCCGCGATCATCGGCACCGCCGTCGGCCTCGCCTTCCGCGGCTACCGGCCCGTGTGCGAGATCCAGTTCGACGGCTTCGTGTACCCGGGCTACAACCAGATCACGACCCAGGTCGCCAAGATGCACTACCGGACGGGCGGCCGGGTGAACCTCCCGATCGTGATCCGCATCCCCCACGGGGGCGGCATCGGTGCCGTCGAGCACCACTCCGAGAGCCCCGAGGCGCTGTTCGCCCACACCGCGGGCCTGCGCATCATCGCCCCGGCGACCGCGCAGGACGGCTACTGGATGACCCGCCAGGCGATCGAGTCCGAGGATCCCGTGATCGTGCTCGAGCCCAAGCGCCGGTACTGGATCAAGGGCGACGTCGATCCCGACGTGCGCCCCGAGCTGGGTCTGCACGAGGCCGCGATCGTGCGTCAGGGCACCGACGCCACGCTGCTCGCATGGGGTCCGTCGGTCCCCGCCGTGGTCGAGGCCGCCGAGACCGCCGCCGCCGACGGCATCGATCTCGAGGTGATCGACGCCCGCTCGCTCTCGCCGCTCGACATCGACACCATCGCCGACTCCGTCGCCCGCACGGGGCGCCTCGTGATCGTGCACGAGGCGCCCGTCTTCGGCGGCCTCGGCGGCGAGATCGCCGCGCGCGTCACCGAGCGCTGCTTCTACCGCCTCGAGGCCCCCGTCCTGCGCGTCGGCGGCTTCCACACCCCGTACCCGCCCGCGAGGATGGAGGAGGCCTACCTGCCCGACCTCGACCGGATCCTCGACGCCGTCGACCGCGTCCTCGCCCCCTGAGCAGCTCCCGCCCCAGAAAGGCATCGCCCATGTCCCATCCCGTGCAGATCACGCTCACCGATCCCGGCGAGGGCCTCACCGAGGCCGAGATCATCGACATCAAGGTGTCCGTGGGCGACACGATCGAGATCAACCAGATCATCGTCGAGGTCGAGACCGCGAAGTCGGCCGTCGAGCTGCCCAGCCACGTCGCGGGCACCGTCACCCGCGTGCTCGTCGCGGTCGGCGACGAGGTCGAGGTGGGAGCCCCCCTGATCGAGGTCGACACCGACGGTGGCAGCACGCTCGAGGCCGAGCCCGAGCCCGCCGAGCCCGAGGACTCGGCCGATCCGGAGACGCCCGCCCTGCCCGAGGCGCCGGAGGAGCCCGAGGAGCCCAAGAACCTCGTCGGCTACGGCTCGCGGCCAGCCGCGTCCCGGCGCCGCCGCAAGCGCGGAGCGCAGGACGACGAGGACCAGCAGGTGCCGCTCGACCGCGTGCTCGCCAAGCCACCCGTGCGCAAGCTCGCGCGCGACCTCGGGATCGCGCTCGCCGACGTGCTCGCGACCGGCCCCGGTGGCACCGTGACCCGCGACGACGTGCTCGCCGCCCAGCAGCGCGCGATCTCGGGCGACGAGACCCGCGGCGGCGACTACTTCCCCGACGAGTCCCCGCAGGCGCCCGCGGGCCTCGACGCCTCGATGAAGACGAGCCGCCACCAGCCCTTCCCCGGGGTCACGAGCGACGAGCGCACGACGCGCGTCCCGATCCGCTCCGTGCGCAAGCGCACCGCCGAGGCGATGGTGTCCTCGGCGTTCACCGCCCCCCACGTGACGGTGTTCAACGAGATCGACATGACCGCGACGACGGAGCTGGTCGCGCGGCTGCGGGCCGACCGCGAATGGGCCGACGTCCACGTGTCCCCGCTCGTGATCGTGGCCAAGGCCCTGCTCGTCGCGATCCGCCGCAACCCCGAGGTCAACGCCTCGTGGGACGAGGCCGCCCAGGAGATCGTCTACAAGCACTTCGTGAACCTCGGGATCGCCGCCGCGACCCCGCGCGGTCTCATCGTGCCCAACATCAAGGACGCCCACCTGCTCACGCTCCGCGAGCTCGCCGAGCAGATCAGCGAGCTCGCCCGCACCGCGCGCGCCGGGCGCACCTCGCTCTCGGCGACGCGCGAGGGCACCATCACGATCACCAACTTCGGGGTCTTCGGCATCGACTCCGGCACCCCGATCCTCAACCCCGGGGAGTCGGTGATCCTGGGACTGGGCGCCGTCAAGCAGAAGCCCTGGATGGTCGGCGGGCAGATCGTGCCGCGTCGCATCGCCCAGCTGGCGCTGAGCTTCGACCACCGCCTCATCGACGGCGCGCTCGGCTCCGAGCTGCTGCGGGACATCTCCCGCGTGCTCGAGCAGCCCGAGATGGGGCTCGTGTGGGGCTGAGCCGTACCCTGGTGCGGTGAGCCCTGCCCCGCTGCCCCGCCGCGACGACCCGCGGATGCACACCGTGGAGATGGCGGCGCTGTCCCCGGCGGACCTCGCCGAGGACGGGGGCGGGCGACGCCGTCGTCCTGCGCCCCTGACCACGCGGCAGACGGCCGCGCTCGTCGCGGCCGGCGGCGCCCTGGGCGCGGTCCTGCGCTTCGTGCTCCAGCTGCTCCTGCCCTCGACCATCGCCCCCACCCTGGTGGAGATCCCGTGGGCCACCTGGATCGCCAATGCCGTCGGCTGCTTGGGCGCGGGGATGCTGACCGGGGTGATCGAGGTCCATCCGCATGCCCCCCGCTGGCTCGAGCCGTTCGCCGTGCTCGGTCTGTGCGGCGCGTTCACCACCGCCTCGACCGTGGTGCTGCAGGTCGGCGCCATGATCGGCGCGGACTTCCCGCTCGTGGGCCTCGAGTACGGCATCGCCACCGTCGTCATCGCGCTCGGGGCCGTCGTGCTCGGCATCGCCGCGGGTCGACTGCTCGGCAAGCGGGTGCGCGCATGATCGTCGTCCACCTGCTCGCGGTCGCCCTCGGAGGCGCCGCCGGGACCCTCGCCCGCTGGGGCCTGACCGTGCTCGCCCGCCAGGCCCCGTGGATGCGATCGACGCTCGGGGTCCCGTGGGCCACGTTCGCGGCCAACGTGCTCGGCTGCTTCCTGCTCGGGATCGTCGTCACCGAGCTCGGCACGGCGGCCGGGGGGATCGGCCGCATCGCCTTCCTGCTCCTGGCCACGGGATTCTGCGGGGGCCTGTCGATCCTGTCGACCTTCGCGCTCGAGGTCGTGAACCTCTCGCGCCACTCCGCCGCCGTGATCGCCGTCGGCTATCTCATGCTGAGCGCCGGCACCGGGCTGGCCGCCCTGTGGGCCGGCCTGGCGCTCGCCTCATGACGTCCCGCCGCCGTGCCGCGCTCGGCACGGCCTGCGCCCTCGGCGTGCTCGCGCTCGTCGCCGTGCTCGCCGCCGACGCGGCGGGCGGGCCCGCCGCGACCATCCTGGCCGACGCGGGGGCGGTGGCGCGCCATGGCGGCCCCGTCGTGTCCCTCGTGGCCGATCTCGCCGGTGCTCTGGTCCTGGGCGGCGCGGTGCTCGGCGGCTGGGTGCTGGGCTCGACGGCCGATCGGACCCGTGCCCTGCTCGTCGTCGCGATCGCCGCGGGCGCCTGGACGCTCGCCCAGCTCGTGTCGGTGGCGACCTCGTACGCCGTGGCCACGGGGCAGCCGATCGGCTCGGAGCGCTTCGGCTCCGACCTCGGCGTCTACCTCACGACCGACCTGGGTGCGTGGCTGCTCGCGAGCCTCGTGCTCGCCGCCGTCACGACCGTCGTCGCGGTGAGCGGCAGCTCGCGGGCGACGGCGCGCGCGGTCACGGTCGCGGCGGGCGCGAGCCTCCTGGCCAAGGCGATGACGGGACACGCCGCGGGCACGGCGAGCCACGAGACGGCGACCTCGACGATGCTCGTCCACCTGCTCGCCGTCGGCGTGTGGGTGGGCGGCCTGGCCGTGCTCCAGCTCCTGCCCGCCGGCCCCCGCGACGACGCCGCCGTGATCCGCGGCTACTCCCGCCTCGCCCTCGTGTGCTGGGTGGCCCTGTGGGCCAGCGGCATCTGGGCGCTCGCCGTGCGCATGAACGGGATCGGCGACGTGGTCACGAGCGCCTACGTGCAGCTCGCCCTGCTCAAGGCGCTCCTGCTCGCGCTGCTGGGCGGCGCCGGCGTCGTGCAGCGCCGGCTCCTGGCCGACGCGGCCGGGCCTGCCGGCGTGGAGGGCCGCGGCCTCGACCGCCACCTGTTCGGTCGCCTCGCGCTGCTCGAGCTCGCCCTCATGGGCCTCGCGATCGCGCTCGCGGCCGCGATGAGCAGCTCACCGCCGCCGGCCGCGGCGGCCACCGCCCCCGGCGACCTCGCCGAGCAGCTCACCGGCTACCCGCTGCCCGCCGCCCCGAGTCTCGGCGCCGTGGCGACGGCATGGCGGCCCGACGTGTTCGCCCTCGCGGCCTGCTGCGGGATCGCGCTCGGCTGGTGGTGGCCGACCGCGCCGCGCCGAGGGCGGTCGCGCACGATCCTGCTCGCGGTCGCGCTCGCCACGGCCCTCCTCGTCCAGTGCGGGCCGCTCGCCGTCTACGGCAAGGTCCTGTTCTCGGCGCACCTGGCCCAGCATGTGCTGCTGCTGACCGTGGTCGGACCGCTGCTCGGAGCGGCGGGGTCATGGCGGCCGCGCCGCCTCGGGGCCCTCGTCGCGGCGGGCGCGGCCGCGCTGCCCGGGGTCGCCTACGCGTCACCGCTCGTGCACCTCGCCCTCGACTCCCACGTGGCCCACCTCGCGCTCGTGGTCGGTGCGACCGGCTGCGGCGTGCTCGTGGGCGCCGCGGTCGCGGCGGACCGCCGGGCCGTGCCCGCGGCAGGGGCCGTGTTCCTCGTGGGCGGACTCGTGCTCGGCCTCGGCCACCGCGTCGTCGCCCCGTCGTGGTTCGGCGCGACGGGCCGGCCGTGGCTGGCCGACGCGCTCGCCGATCAGCAGCGCGCCGGCTGGACACTCGCGGCGTGGGCGGTGGTCTGGACCGTCGCCGTCGCGGTCGCTCAGGCGCGGTCGAGGCCCCCGTCGAACAGGCAGCGGACGGTGCGCAGGCGCGCGAGCAGGTCCTCGCGGTCCGCGAACGGCAGCTGACCCGGCTCGGTCACCCGGTGGGGGGCCGCGCGGCGGCGCGCCGCCCCCTGGACCTGGTCGAGGCGCTCGACGATCCGGCCGCGCCACCCGTCGGGCCGCCCGGGAACGGGACGCACGGGCACGGCGTCGTCACTCCCGCGGCGCAGCCGCCGGAAGCGCTCGGCCGCCTCGTCACCGCCGAGCGCGGCGCGCAGGAACAGCGCGGCGAGGTCGGCCTGCTGCGCGAGCACGGGCCAGATGCCGCCGGTCACGCGCACCTGGCCGAGCACCGCGAGATCGTCCCGGCCCCGTGGGAAGGCTCCCAGGAAGAGGTCGGGCGCGCCGGAGGCGGTGCGCGGCACGAGGTCCTCGCCGAGCGCGTCGACCCCGTCCTCGTAGCCGGTCGCGAGCACGACCACCGACGGCGCCCACGCGCGGCCGTCGGCGAAGACCAGGGTGCCATCGTCATCGAGGGAGGCCACGTCGGGCATCGGCGCGATCCGCCCCTCACGGATGCGGCCGATCACGTCGTCGGAGACGATCACGCGATCCTCGAGCAGCGGCGCAGCAGGGCGCGGCAGGCCCACGGCGGCGGGGTCGCCCGCGACGCGACGCACGACGGTCTCGGCGACCTTCTCGTTGAGCGCGCCGAGCACGGCGGGCTCGCGCGAGGCGGCGACGTCACCGGGCGTGCCCGCGATCGTGCGGGGCACGACCCAGTGCCCGGTGCGCACCGACCAGCGCACCTCGAGGGCGCGCGAGGCGGCGTCGACGGCGATGTCGGCGGCCGACTGGCCCGAGCCGACCACGAGCACGGAGCGCCCCTCGAGGCCCTCGGGGCCGCGCCAGTCGCGCGAGTGGACGAGGCGGACGTCACCCGTCAGCTCCCGGCCGCGGGCCCACGCGGGCAGGTGCGGGCGGGAGCTCGTGCCGGTCGCGGCGATCACGGCGCGATACACGCCGATCTGACCATTGGAGAGCTCGACCTGCCACACGCCGTCGTCGAAGGGCACGGCGCGGCGCACGGTCGTGCCGGGCTGGAAGTGCTCCGTCAGCTGGTGCCGTGCGGCATAGGCGCGCAGGTACTTGGTGAACTGCTCGGCGCTCGGGAAGGCGGGGAACGAGGCCGGCATGAGGAGGTCCTCGAACTGGGTGCGCTCCTTCGAGGAGAGCGGGCGCATGCCCTCCCACACGGGGGAGCCGTCCTCGCCGTTCCAGATCCCGCCCACGTCCTGGCCCGCATCGACCAGGTCGAAGGGCAGGCCCACGGCCCGCAGCGCGGCGGCGGCGGCCAGCCCGGCGGGCCCCGCACCGATGACGAGCACCTTCTCGCGGGTGGGGACGGAGGCGTCACGGTGATCGGACATGGAGGGGCCTTCCGGGTGGGGTCGCAGACCCGTCGATTGTACGGTCCGTGCTCAGGCCACGCGGCCCCCGGCGAGCCGCCACGCACCCTCGAGGCCCGAGGGCGCGATCGCGATCGCCGGGTGCCCGGCGGCCTCGAAGCCGCAGATCAACTCGTCGCGGATGGGACCGCCGCTGCAGAGCACGGAGCCCGCGAGCACGAGCGGCAGCTCTGCCCCCGGGTCCAGGCGGCGCACGTTCTGGCTCAGGGCGCGGATGGCCCGGTCGAGGATCTTCCGGGAGACCGGGTCCGTCAGCGTCTGGCCCGGCAGCGTCGCGAAGCGCCCCCACTGGGCGGGGGTGAGGCCGTCGAGGGCACGGATCAGGTCCTGGCGCGCGTCGCCCGTCGGGGTGTCGATCCCGTCGCGCAGCTCGAGGTCGAGGACGTCGCCGAGAGCCTCCGTCAGGGCGGTCCGCGGGCGCCGACCGTCGATGTCGGCGGCGACCGCCTCGAGCACGTGCCGCCCCAGCCACACGGCCGAGCCGATGTCGCCGAGCAGCCAGCCCATCCCGTCGATCCGGCGCACCAGGCGGCCGCCCTCGAAGCGCGCGGCCACGGCACCCGTGCCCGAGAGCAGCAGCACCCCGTCCTCACCGACGTCGCCCGATTCGAAGGCGGCGTGCTGGTCGTCGGTCACCTCGATGCGCTCCGGGTCGAGGCCGAGAGGGGCGAGCAGGGCCCGCACGGTCTCGGTGATCTCGGCGTGGCGGGCGCGCCCGGCACCGGAGATCGCGAGCACGGCGCGGTCGACGTCGGCGCCGTGACGGCCCGCGAGAGCCGTCCGGATCGTCGAGACGAGGGACGAGAGCGCGTCGGGCCCGCTCGAGCGGATGTTGCAGCCGGGGCCGAGGACCGGCTCGGGCACGGGGCCGGCGGGGCCCACCGCGATCCGGCTCGACGTCCCGCCGACGTCGGCGGCGAGGATCAGCCCTGCACTCGCGGTCACCGGCGCAGGGCCCGGCTTCGTGGCGTCGTTCACAACGCCCCCTTCGTCGTGGTAACTTCACTCGACCACCAGGTGGATCGAAGGCACTGTCATCCTTCGCCCTGAGGAGCTCTCATGATCGCACGTCGGGTGCGGGACGCCGCATCCGAATGGGACGCCGACGCCCTCGGCGTGCTGCTCGCGTCCTTCGAGGGACCCGAGGTGCCCGACTGGCTCGAGGCCCCGTTGCGCGAGGGCCTCGGCGGTGTGGTCCTGTTCGGCTCCAACACCCCCGACGCCGCGACCTGTCGCGCGCTCGCGCGCTCCCTCCACGCGACCGCCCCGGACATGCTGGTGGCGATCGACGAGGAAGGCGGCGACGTCACCCGGCTGCAGGCGCGGACCGGATCGTCGCTCCCGACGGCGTGGGCCCTGGGGCGGATCGACGACGTCGACCTGACCCGCCGGGTGGGCCGGGCGCTCGGCGACCTGCTCGCCGCGTGCGACGTGGACCTCGACCTGGCCCCCGTGCTCGACGTGTCGACCGACCCACGCAACCCCGTGATCGGCACCCGCTCCTTCGGCGACGACCCCGACCTCGTGTCGCGCCACGCGCGGGCATTCGCGAGGGGTCTGCGCGAGGCGGGCGTCGGCGCGTGCGGTAAGCATTTCCCGGGCCACGGCGCGACCCACCTCGACTCGCACACGGCCCTGCCCCGCATCGACCTGCCCCTCGACGAGCTGCGCCGGGAGCATCTGGAGCCGTGGGGGCTCGCGCCGTGGCTCGACGCCGTCATGACCGGCCACCTGCTCGTGCCCGCCCTCGGCGAGGGGCCCGCCTCGATCTCGCCGTGGTCACGCCCGCTGCTCGACGAGGTGTCGGGCTCGGGCGGGTACAGCGGGCTCGTGGTCACCGACGCCCTCGACATGGAGGCGGTCGCCGCCGAGCCGGGGCCGCTCGAGGCCCCCGTGCGCGCCCTCGAGGCGGGCGCGCACCTGCTGTGCCTGGGGCGGGCGGGGCACCGCGACGGCCAGGAGATGCTGCGCGAGGCGCATGACGCGATCACCGGCGCCGTCGCGAGCGGACGCCTCGACCGCGAGGCCCTGCACCGGCGCGCGACCGAGGCCCGACGGGACGGGCGTTTCCTGCGCACGCGCCGCACGGCCGTCCCGGCGCCCACGTGCGACGAGGCCCTCGAGGCCGCCCGCCGGATCGGAGCCCGCGCCGCCGCCCGTGCCGTCGAGCTGCGCCGGGCCGTGCTCGCGGGGCCGCGCGTGAGCGTGGTCGATGCCCGGTCCCGTCCCGACCACGCCGCGGGGCCGCGCGCGGACGTGCTGGTCGCCCTCCTGCGCTCGCGCGGATACGACGCGGTCGCGGCGCACTACCCGCAGGACGTCGCGACCGCCGACACGACCCTGGTCCTGACCCGTCTGCCCCGCGCCGACGCCGACGAGGCGCACGTGCTCGCG
>DAMDHZ010000105.1:0-9614 GCA_032101665.1 Brachybacterium sp.
CCGTACCCGCCGCTGGAGACGAGCCCGGCCCAGAGCCCACCCCATCGACCGACCCGTAGAGCCTTGGTGCCCCAGCGCCTTCCTCGCCCAGCCGGGGGACTGGCACAGGAACCAGGAACCAGGAACCAGGAACAGCGTCGACCACTCGACGACGACCCGTCCGGAAAATGCATGCGAGGACTTCGCGGGCCGATGACCTCGCAATGAGCCCGACTCTGGAGGAATATCGGGTCGCGTCCACCGAGGACCTCTCGCAGGAGAGCTGGGGCCATCTGCATCGCAGCCATGTCTTCACGACCGTCAGAACTGGCACGTGCTCGGGGACGCGCCGGCGGGACGAGTCGCACCGGGTGATCCTCGAGTCGATCCGATGCTCATCGACCATGGCAGGCTCGACGGGGCGCGCCCCTCGTCGTGTGAGCGCCGTATCCGCCGGCCAGACGTCGGATGCGACAATGCGTCGATGCGCGCAGTCGTCGTCGACACGGTCCGGGGCCGCCCGGAAGTCCGCTCCGTTCCAGTTCCGGCCGTCCCTGCCGACGGTGTGCTGGTACAGGTCAAGGCCACCGGCATGTGCCGCAGCGACTGGCACGCCTGGGCCGGCCACGACGACATCGCCTTCCCCCACGTGCCCGGTCATGAGCTCGCCGGTCTCATCGTCGACGTCGGTCCGGACGTTCGGCGCTGGACGGTGGGAAATCGGGTGACGGTGCCCTTCGTGTGTGGTTGCGGTCGTTGCGTGTGGTGCCTCGCCGGCCAGACCCAGGTATGTCCTGATCAGCAGCAGCCGGGCTTCACCCACTGGGGCTCGTTCGCCGAGTACGTGGCCCTGCACGCCGCCGACGTGAACCTCGTGGCGGTCCCCGACGATGTCGCCTTCGCGACGGCGGCGAGCCTCGGCTGCCGCTTCGCGACCGCTTATCGAGCGCTCGCCGGGCGGGCGCGGCTACGTCAGGGCGAGTGGGTGACCGTCCTCGGGGCCGGGGGAGTGGGGCTGAGCGCGGTCATGATCGCGCGCGCCCTGGGCGCCCGCGTGATCGCTGTGGACCGCAACCCGGGAGCTCTCGTCGTCGCCGAGCAGCTCGGCGCCGAGCACACGGTCGTGGCGGACGGCGCGGACATCCCCGCGGCGATCCACGAGGTCACCGGCGAGGGAAGCCACGTCGCCGTCGACGCGGTCGGCAGTGAGCAGACCTCCGCCGATGCGATCCTCGGCCTGCGTCGACACGGCAGACACGTCCAGGTCGGTCTGCTGCCCCCGGTCGAGGGGCACCCCCGGCTGCCGATGGACCGCGTCATCGCCTGGGAGCTCGACGTGCTCGGCAGTCACGGCATGGCGGCGAGCGACTATCCGGCCATGATGCGCTTCATCGAGGACGGCACGCTGCGGCCTGAGATGCTCGTCGAACGCACCATCGGTCTCGAGCAGGCCGCCGACCTGCTCGCGGTGTTCGACCAGGCGCCCGTGGCCGGGATGACGATGATCGACCCCGCACGCTGACGGACCGGCACAGGTCCCGGTCCGGGAACAGGTGCCGGTCCTACCGTGAACCTATGACGACCACGCGACCTCGCCGGGCCCCTTCTCGTGGGCTGCGTCGCGCCCTCGGGGCCGTTGCGTGGCTCAACCTGATCTCCGCACTGATCGGCATGGTCGGCCTGACGATCGGCGGCGGGCTGGGCATCCCCCGGGAGCTGCTCGACGGCAGCGTGTTCCACTCCTATGTCTGGCCCGGCGTGATCCTCGGCGTCGTGGTCGGCGGGTCCCAGGCCCTCGCTCTGCTCGCACAGCGCCGCCGTGACGGACGTGACGGATCGGCGTGCGGCATGCACGCCGCAGCGGGCCTCATCATGATGATCTGGATCTTCGCCGAGATCTCGATCATGCTCGTCTGGTCGCCGCTGCACGGCCTCTATTTCCTCACCGGGCTCGTGCAGACCGTGCTGGCCGTGCTCGCCCTCGGCGCCAGGCCTCCCGCTTTCTCACGCAAGGAGCCTCGGCCACCGCGCTCGCTCTCATGACCGGCGGCCCGCTCGCAGCGCGCCGTCGCCCCCCGGATGACCCTGCACCCGGCGGCCGGAGGCTCGTACAATGCGCGCCAATTGGACAGTGCGCACGACGCGGCGGGACGGGGGGATCGCGGCTCATCGACGAGCCCCACCCCGACCCGCCCCGCGGCGCGCGCGGCCACCAGGAGGAGGACCTGCCGTGTCCCACGATGTCGCCGTCATCGATGACCACCCCTTCATGGAGCAGGTGGTCGGCTCCGCGGTCGCCAAGCTCCCCGACGCCCGGTTCGTGGGCATCGCCCCCACCGTCGCCGACTTCCTGGTGACCATCGGGCACGCCGACGTCGTCGTCCTCGACCTCAGGCTCGAGGACAAGTCCCTCCCGGCCGACAACGTGCAGCGCCTGGGCGCAGTGGGAATCGCCGCCCTCGCGTACACGGCGGGGGAGAGCAAGTACCTGCTGCGCCTCGCCGCTCAGAGCGGCGTGCGCGGGGTGGTGCGCAAGTCCGCCCCCGAGCGGGTCCTCATCGACGCCCTCGAGGAGGTCTTCGCCGGACGCGCGCTCATGACCCCGGAGCTCGCCGCCGCGATCGACACCGACCCCGATGTCGCCAACGCGCGCCTGAGCCCGCGCGAGCGACAGGTCCTCGCCCTCTATGCCGACGGCTGCACGACCGAATTCGTCGCCACGACCCTCGAGCTCTCCGCCAACACGGTCGACAAGTACGTCAAGGACATCCGCTCGAAGTACATGCGGGTCGGACGGGCCAGCGGCACGAAGATCGATCTCTACAAGCGGGCGGTCGAGGACGGCGTGCTCGGCGAACCCGGTCTCGCGCCATGAAGGGCAGCCCCGCCGACGGCTCGGTCGCCGCCAGCACGACCCGGATCCTGGTGGTCGGCTACGTCATCGGGAGCCTGCTGTTCGGGGCCCTTGCCCTGCCCGTCGCGATGGAGCAGTGGGACCATTTCGTGCCCTTCTGGTCGCTCGCGGCGATCGCGCTTCTCGTCGTGTACCCGGTGGTGCTCGTGGTGATGGTGCGACGGGCCTCGGTGCTCACGCTGCGCCGTGCCACGTGGTGCGCGGCCGCCGGATACGTCGTGCTGCTCGCAACGCTCGATCTGGCCCTGGGCGAGCTCTTCCCGGCCGACCCGGGACCGTGGTTCCTCCACATCGCGATCGTCGGCTCCGCGGCGGCGGCCATCGCCGGGCCGCCCACGCTCGCATGGTCGAGCGTGCTCGTCATGGGCCTCGGCGTCGGGGTCGTCCGTCTCGTGGCGGCCGGTCCCGACATCATCGCGTCCGCGGTGCAGGACGGTATGTACTCCCTGCTCTATGCGAGCGTGCTGGTCGGGCTCGTGAGCCTGATCTTCCTCGCCGCCCGGCGCGTCGACACCGCGAATGCGCGGGCGCGTGACGAGGTCCGTGAGATCTCGCGGCGCCAAGTGCTGCGAGAGGAGCAGCAGTGGCTGCGGCAGTACCTCCACGACGAGGTACTCAGCGTGCTCGTGCTCGCGGCGCGCGAGGACGAGGCCCTGCGCGAGGTGGCGCGTGCTCGCGCCGTGAGCACTCTCGAGTCGCTCCGACAGGGGCCGGACGCCCACACCTCCGGTCCGCTGTCCGTGCGGGACTTCGTCTCGCTGCTGCGGGAGGCGACGTTCGACATCGTCCAGGGCGCCGAGTTCGACGAGGACATCCACGCGGACATCCCGGTTCCCGTCGACGTGCGCCGATCGCTCCTGGCGGCGATGGGGGAGGCGCTGCGCAACAGCGTCCGGCACGCCCACGGCATGGGCGGGCACGTGACGTCGCGAGTGGCGGTCCGGGCCGACGCGACGAGCATCGACATCGCGGTCGACGACGACGGCACCGGTTTCGACCTCGACGGCGTGGCCGAGGACCGTATCGGCATCTCGGAGAGCATCCTCGCCAACGTGGGGCACCTGCCGGGTGGTCGCGCCCAGGTCGAGAGCGCGCCCGGACGGGGAACCCGCGTGCTGCTCAGCTGGACCGACCCCACATCCGGCCCCGCATCCGGGCGCACATGAGGCCGCCATGAGCACCGGCTTCCGCCTGCCCTTCCCGCCCGCCGCGTGGGGGCTCGTCGCACTCTTCGTGCTCTGCAACGTGCTCTTCGTCGTGATGTCGGCTCCTCACACGCTGGTGCAGGGAACGGGGGAGATCGCGCTCCTCGGCTCGACGGCGGGTGCCGTGGCGCTCGTCGCGGACGACGGCCGCCGGCCCTCCCGCGGCACGACCGCCTTCGTCCTCGGTGCCGTTCTCGTCACGACCATCGCCAACGAGTCGACTCTCGCGGACGCCGATCCTCTCGGCTACGAGTCATGGCACTTCGGGGCGTGCACGGTGCTGCTGCTGACCCTCGCCGTCCGGGGACGCGTGCTCACGGCGTGGTGCGGCATGGCCGCCCTCATCGCCGTGACCGCGCTGTGGGCAGTGCACATCGGCCGATCGCCGTGGTACGCGGTGACCCTGACCACCTGGCACATGGGCGTGCTCGTGATCGGGACGACCGTCGGTCTGGGCCTCGGGCTCCTCCAGCAGCGATTGGACCGGGTGCGGATCGCGGCGTCGGCCAGAGCGACGGCCGAGGACGTCGCGACGGCGGCCCAGCGCGAGAGCCGAGCCCGGGCCGAGACGATCCTGCAGCGGGTCGAGCCGGTGCTCGAGGTGGTGGCCTCCGCGGGCGAGCTGACGGAGGAGGACCGCACCCGCGCGCGCCTGCTCGAGGCCGCGCTCCGGGACGAGATGCGCGCGCCGTCCCTCGTGCGCGAGGGAGTGTTCGTGGCGGCGCTGGACCATGCGCGGCGGAAAGGTCAGGATGTGCTCCTGCTCGACGACGCTGACGAGAGCGAGGAGGCCCAGAGGCAACGGAGCGTCCTGACGCGTCGGCTCGCGCCGCGCATCGCCGTCGTCCCGGACGCGCAGATCACGATCCGCTTCTCCGGACAGACAGGTCGCTACCGGTTGACCGTCGTCTCGGCCTCGCATTCCGAGACGTTCACACTCGGCGGCGAGGGCGCGCCTATGCGCCCTTCATAGATGCCGAGGGGTACCCGTTCCGGGAGTCCTCTTTTCCGGATCTGGTGGCGGAGGTGGCGGCGGCCCTAGGGTCTCGCCCAGGGGGTGGGGCGGACGTCCCAGCGGAGAACGGCAGAACGTGGGGGGAGAAGCGGCACGGTCGACGTGCTGCACGCCGAGTCGGCGGGGAGTCGGGGGGATATCGGCCTCTGTCATCGGCATCACGGGGGGATCGCGAGCCACGGGGGGTGGTATCGCTCTCCGACTGCCAGACCTTCAACCGCTGGGA
Source organism: Brachybacterium sp. (assembly GCA_032101665.1). Lineage (GTDB taxonomy): Bacteria > Actinomycetota > Actinomycetes > Actinomycetales > Dermabacteraceae > Brachybacterium. The sequence goes on from DAMDHZ010000105.1 coordinate 5,340, forward strand.
CGTCCAGAACCCCCACCCGAGGGGACCATGGCGGGCGCGGGATGCGCCGTTCAGGCACACTGGGGCGGTGACCCTCGATGAACACCTCGACGCCATCGTCACCGCCCGGGACCGGGAGGACATGCAGCCGACGATCGACGCCTTGCTCCCGCTCCACCGTGAGCACCCGAGGCATCCGCGAGTGCTCTACGAGGTGGGCGGCGCCTACGACACGGCCGGTGACGAGGCGACCGCCGTCGTCTACTACGAGCGAGCGCTCGCGGCGGGGCTGACCGGTGATGAGCTGAGACGGTGCTGCCTGCAGTACGGTTCGACGCTTCGCAATCTGGGAGAGCTGACGCGTTCCGCGGAGGTGTTCGCCCGAGCACGCCGGGACTTCCCGCACTCCCCGTCCCTGGCCGTCTTCGAAGCGATCACGCTCCATGCCGCCGGGCGTGACCACGAGGCCGTCGGCACGCTGCTCGAGGTGATTGCCGACGAGGTCCCTTCCGTCGACCTCGAGCGCTATCGGCCGGCGCTGCGGGGCAACGCCGAGCATCTCCGAGCTCTGGGCCGCGCCGACGCGGCGAACTGACCGGCTCAGATCTCCTACCATGCTCCGTGCAGACATCGGCTGGAACGGACAGAGCTCCACAGGCTCGGAGACCGGTGCCGATCAGGCCGGATCGAGCGTCGCCTACTCTGTGAACGTGGCCGATCACGACTCACGGATCGTCGATCTCTATGACGAGGACAATCCTGACGGGCCCGACCACGACTTCTATCGGGCGCTCGCGGATGCACGTGAGGCGCTCACGATCCTCGACCTCGGGTGCGGGACCGGGCTCCTGACGGTCACGTTCTCGGGCTGCGGGCGGCGAGTCGTGGGGATCGATCCGTCGTCCGCGATGCTCGCTGCCGCGCGCACACGAGAGGGTGCCGACCACGTCGACTGGATCCAGGGAGACAGCACGGCTGCACCCGAGGAGTTCTTCGACCTTGCGGTGATGACGGGCAACGTCGCCCAGCACATCTCCGACGCGGACTGGGCGAGAACACTGAGCGATCTGCGCACGCGCATGCGGCCCGGTGGCATCCTCGCTTTCGAGAGCCGAAACCCGAGTGCTCGCGCGTGGGAGTCGTGGGGCTCGGAGGAGCCGATGAGCCGAGAGACGCGGTACGGCACGCTCACCGAGTGGATGGGCGTCGAACTCATCGACGATCGCACCGTCCGGATCCAGGCGCACAATCTCTTCGCGACCACCGACGAGACCATCACCGTGACGGAGACACTCGTCTTCCGCTCACGGGCGGAGATCGAACTCGATCTGCGCGGTGCGGGATTCGATGTCGTCGAGGTCCATGGCGACTGGTCCAGCACCCCATTCCACGAGGCCGCTCGCGTCATGGTCTTCGTGGCGCGAGCTCGCTGAGGTGGAGATCGCCGTCATCGCCGAGCTGCTCGCGCTCATGGGACGTGCTCTCCTCACGCGTCGGACGGGGACGGCCCGGTAGAGCGCCCCCGACGGGGGTCAGACCTCGAGGTCCTCGACGTGGCTGTCGAAGGGGCGCGGGGAATGCACGACCCAGCGCTTGGCCGCGCGCGGACGCAGCCGGATGAGCACGGTCGCCGGGCCCTCGTGCGCGGGCCCGCTCTTGCCGCCCTCCGGGGCGTCGCCACCCACGAAACGCGCCATCGCCCGGGCGACCAGAGCGGGATCCTCGAGCACCTCGGCGTCCGCCTCGATCGAGAAGAAGCCGTCTGACGTCGTGCCGGCGAGGGCCACGACGGGGCGCTCGCGCATGTCCGCGGTCTTGCGCGCGTTCACCGGGGTGAGCACGGCCGCGACACCGGGCTCGCCGAGCGGATCCGGCTGCACGGCTATGGGGCGCGTGCGCGGTCCCTCGGGCCCGAGCGTGATCAGCAGGGCGGTGCGGTCGACGGGAAGGACATCGTTCAGCGAGGTCATGAAGTCATCGTGGCATCGGCGCGACCTCGACGCCCGGGACGATCGGCCTGCCCGGCTCAGCCCATCAGCCAGTACAGCCCGACCAGGACCACCACGAGGATCACGAGGCCCACGAGCCACGGCACCGCCGTGCTCCAGGTCTGCGCGACCGACTCGTCGCGCGTGTCCTGTCGGGCGGAGCGTCCGGCGGTGCGCACCAGCACGACGACGAGGCTCGCGAGCAGGGCAAGACCGACGAGGACGAGGAACAGCGTGGACGCTCCGGAGGCCATACCCCGATCCTGTCAGCTCGCCCGTGGCCGACGCCACCGGACCACGCTCTGAGGACGACGAACCCGGCCGCTGCCGCACGGGCAGGACCGGGTCCGGGGGTGGAAGCGCGACGGGCCGTCAGCCGCCGTGGAAGTAGGGGATCGCGAGGTACAGGCCGAACAGCACGGCAAGGCCGGCGAGAGCGAACATGCTCCACCCGCCCATGCGGCGGGAGGTGCTCACGGCTCCCGAGGGCCCGGCCTCGAGCAGCCGGGCACCGAGGGAGACGATGGAGACCAGGACGACCGCAGCGATGAGGGTCACGGCGGCCACGAGGCCGAGGGCGGCGAAATCGATGTGCATGAGAGCTCCTGGGATCACTCGCGGATCAGGCGTGGCTGGGGGTCGGGGTGGAGGTGGACGACATCACGGCGACCTCGTGGGTCTCGTGGACGTTGTCGGCCGTGACCTTGTGCCGGTTGGCGACCACGAGCACGGTCACGACGCCGACGATGAGCAGGACCAGGACGATGCCGACGCCGACCGGGCCGAGCAGGGTGATGGCGGCGGCGAGCGCGCCCACCCCGGCCGCGGCCGGGAGGGTCACGAGCCACGTGATCGCCATGCGGCCGGCCACGCCCCAGCGGACCTCGGCCGCGTTGCGTCCGACACCCGAGCCCATGATCGCGCCGGAGGCGACGTGCGTGGTCGAGAGGCCGAAGCCGAGGTGGCTCGAGGCGAGGATCGCGGCCGTCGTCGAGGTCTCGGCGGCGAAGCCCTGGGGCGCCTTGATGTCGACCAGGCCCTTGCCGAGCGTGCGCATGATGCGCCAGCCGCCCGAGTAGGTGCCCAGGCCGATCGCGAGGCCGGCGCACAGGATGACCCACAGCTGCGGGGCCGTCCCGCTGGCCTGGAAGCCGCCGGCCACGAGGACGAGCGTGATCACGCCCATCGTCTTCTGGCCGTCGGAGGTGCCGTGGGCGAGCGCGACCATCGAGGCGGAGACGGTCTGGCCGTGACGGAAGATGCCCGAGGACCTGCCCTCCGGGTCCGGTGTGATCCGGTAGGCCAGGCGCGTCGCGATCGCGGCGGCGATACCGGCGACGAGCGGAGCAGCGAGCGCGGGCAGCAGGATCTTGGAGATGATCACCCCGAAGTGGACACCAGCGATCCCGGCCGAGACGAGCACGGCCCCGATGAGGCCGCCGAACAGCGCATGCGACGAGCTCGAGGGCATGCCCAGCAGCCAGGTGAGCAGGTTCCACAGGATCGCGCCCGTGAGACCGGCGAACACCATGATCGGCGTGATCAGCGTGTCGTCCACGATGCCCGAGGAGATGGTCTTGGCGACCTCGGTCGACATGAACGCACCGGCGACGTTGAGCACGGCCGCCAGGGCCACGGCGACCCGGGGCTTCAGCGCACCCGTGGCGACCGACGTGGCCATCGCGTTGGCGCTGTCGTGGAACCCATTGGTGAAGTCGAAAGCCAGGGCCGTGATGATCACGATGGCCACGATCACGAGAGTTGAGGTGAGCACTTGGTCTCCTGGAAGAGGTGGGCGCGGTTGCTCCGCGTCACTGTCAGAGTAGGCCCGCTTCGACGCGGGTTGAACCCCCTGAACTCCCTGGTGGGAGCGGGATCTGGCCCCCTCATGACGCCCAGGTGAACGGCAGGTGAACGACCTCGCAATGGCCCAGTTCAGCGTCGTTCTGTGTCGATCCTGTGCATCTTCTGCGAGATGCTTCACACCGGGCGCGTCACGGCCCGCTCGTGACGTGAGAGGGCCAGGACGAGGGGCGCGGCGAGCGCCGCGCACACCGCCATGGCCCCGAAGGCGAGCGCGGGGGAGAGGTCGAACCAGTGCCCGGCGACCGCCGTCATCACGGCCGTCCCACCGCCCGTGCCGAGGGCCGCATAGAGACCCTGCGCGGGTGCGACGAGCGTCGGAGCGACGTGGCGGCGCAGGGTCTGCACGAAGGCGACCTGCATCATCCCGAAGGTCAGGCCATGCAGCGCCTGCAGCCCGAGCAGGAGCGGCACCGAGGGCGAGAAGGTCCAGACCGCCCACCGC
>DAMDHZ010000106.1:0-1556 GCA_032101665.1 Brachybacterium sp.
CCCGAGAAGATGCTCGACCAGATGATCCGCGACTACACGGACTCGATCCGTGAGGCGGAGACCGCGGTGTCCCAGACCATCGGCAACCTCCGGCTCATGGAGCGCGACCAGGAGGAGGACCGCAAGGCCGCCGAGGACTGGAACCGCAAGGCGCTCGCCGCCTCCCAGCGCGGCGACCAGCTGCGCGCCGAGGGCAACAGCGCCGAGGCCGACCGCTTCGACAACCTCGCGCGGGTCGCCATCGAACGCCAGCTGCAGGCCGAGGAGGAGGTCCAGGCGGTCGAGCCGTCGATCCGCTCCCAGAACGAGGTCGTCGGCCAGCTCAAGACCGGCCTGGACTCCATGAAGGGCAAGCTGAACGAGCTGCGCTCCAAGCGCGACCAGCTCGTCGCCCGCTCCCGCGCGGCGGACGCCCAGAACCGCATGAGCGACGCCATCGGCGCGATCGACGTCCTCGATCCCACGAGCGAGCTCTCCCGCTTCGAGGAGAAGGTGCGCCGCGAGGAGGCCAAGGTCATCGGACGCCAGGAGATCGCTGCCAACTCCCTCGACGACCAGTTCGAGTCCCTCGAGGTCGAGGCGCGCCGCCTCGACGTCGACGACCGTCTGGCCGCCCTCAAGCGGGGAGCGGGCACCGAGCAGGTCGAAGGGCGTCGCGCGATGGAGGGCATCGAGGCCTCCCGTCCCGCCGCCTCCGCCGACGAGACGGTCGATGCCGAGATCGACGAGGAGTACGTCCCCGGTCAGTCGAGCTGATCGACCCCGCGTCTGCGCCAGCAGCGAATGCGGGTCCCGCCGCGGTGAGCCCTCCGGCTCCCGCGGCGGGCCCTGTGCCATACTGGCCGCAGCGCTCCTCCGCCCCGTACCGGGCAGGGGAACCTCCCGGCGTCGACCGCCCAGCACCGGTTCCGCGTTCCTCGCGACCGAGACTGCTCCACGGCATCGGCATCGCTGCGCTCCGCCCAGGAGCTGCGCGACGGCGAGGGCACACGACTTCCGTCCTCCGGGACGATGACACCACGGGCCCAGGGTGCGCTGGACCCGGCAGAAGGAGCAGCCCCATGGCTGATGATTCCCGCACACCCACGGACGAGACCACGACGACGTCCGACACCCCCTCGGCCGAGCAGGCCCGCCCCCGACGGCGTCGCCGCGCCGGCGCCCCCGTCGGCGCCCCCGCTCCCGCGACCGCCGAGACCGAGTCGGAGCCGCACGCCCCCCTGACGAGCGTGCCCGCCCAGGAGGCGGCGCCCGAGGTCGCCGAGCACGTCCCCGCCCGCTCGCGTCGCCGCGCCGGCGCACCCGCCGGTCCCCCGAGCGCCCCCGTCTTCTCGGCGGCCCAGGCGCCCGTCGCCCCCGCGGACGAGGAGGACGCCGAGCCCGAGACGCCCGCCTCGAGCCACGAGGAGGGCCAGGGCGGTGTCGCCGAGGCGCTCGCCTCCCTCGCCGATCGACGTGGCGCTGCCCGCGAGCCCGCCGGCGAGGAGGCCGCGGCCCGTCGCGAGCGCGCCCAGCTCGACTTCTCCTCCCTGCTCTTCCAGGCGCCCGCCCCGCGC
>DAMDHZ010000106.1:1566-9479 GCA_032101665.1 Brachybacterium sp.
CCCCGCCGAGGAGGCGAGCGAGGACGCCGCCGTGGACTCCGAGAACGACGAGGGCGCCGAGACGGACACCTCCGACGACGAGGGCGCCGCGGGCGCGGCCCGCCGTCGCCGCCGCCGTGGCGGCCGCGGACGCCGTGGACGCGGCCGCGGCGACGACACGGGCGCCGACGAGACGTCCGCGACGGACGCCGAGGAGACGGCCGGCGTGTCCGAGAACGCCGGGACCGAGGACGCCGGATCCGCCACCGAGACGAGCGGCGAGGAGGGGGCGTCGTCCGACGACGAATCCGGCGAGGGCGGCTCCCGCCGTTCCCGCTCGCGCAGCTCCCGGTCGCGCAAGCGCTCGACCGCGGGATCGGCCGAGACCGCCGAGGAGCCCGTGGGCTCCGAGGTCGCGGACGAGGGTGCGGAGACGCCGGATGCCTCCGACGCCGAGGACGCCGACGACGCCGACAAGGCCGGTGGCTCGAGCTCGCGTCGCCGTCGTCGCCGCCGCCGCTCCGGCTCCTCGGGCGGCGACGAGTCGCCGTCGCCCGACGATCCGCCCAACACGGTCGTCAAGGTCCGCGAGCGCCGCGACGAGGTCAAGTCCGTCAAGGGCTCGACCCGTCTCGAGGCCAAGAAGCAGCGCCGTCGCGAGGGGCGCGACGCCGGACGCCGCCGCAGCGTCATCACCGAGGCCGAGTTCCTCGCTCGTCGCGAGAGCGTCAAGCGCTCGATGATCGTGCGCGAGCGCCCGGGCCGCACTCAGATCGCCGTGCTCGAGGACGACGTGCTCGTCGAGCACTACGTCGCGCAGAAGACCCAGAGCTCGATGGTCGGCAACGTCTACCTGGGCAAGGTCCAGAACGTGCTGCCCTCGATGGAGGCGGCGTTCGTCGACATCGGCAAGGGCCGCAATGCCGTGCTGTACGCAGGCGAGGTCAACTGGGATGCCGCAGGCCTCGAGGGGCAGCCGCGCCGCATCGAGCTCGCCCTCAAGAGCGGCGATCCCGTGCTCGTGCAGGTCACCAAGGACCCGATCGGCCACAAGGGCGCGCGTCTGACCAGCCAGGTGTCTCTGCCCGGTCGCTACGTCGTGTTCGTGCCCGGCGGCTCCATGACCGGGATCTCGCGCAAGCTGCCCGACAACGAGCGGGCGCGCCTGAAGAAGATCATGAAGCAGGTCATCCCGGAGAGCGCGGGCGTCATCGTGCGCACCGCTGCCGAGGGCGCGAGCGAGGAGGAGCTCACGCGCGACGTCGAGCGCCTGCGCGCACAGTGGGAGAAGATCGAGAAGGCGCAGAAGTCGAAGTCGGCGCCCGTCTCGCTCTCCCAGGAGCCCGACCTCGCGATCAAGGTCGTGCGCGACGTCTTCAACGAGGACTTCACCTCGCTCATCGTCGAGGGCGAGAACGCCTACTCCGAGGTCCACCGCTACGTGTCCGACGTGGCACCGGACCTGCTCGAGCGCGTCACCAAGCACGTGGGCGACAAGGACGCGTTCGCCAAGCATCGCGTCGACGAGCAGCTGCTCAAGGCGATGGACCGCAAGGTGTACCTGCCCTCCGGTGGCTCGCTCGTGATCGATCGCACCGAGGCCATGACGGTCATCGACGTCAACACCGGCAAGTTCACCGGCTCCGGCGGCTCGCTCGAGGAGACGGTGACCCGCAACAACCTCGAGGCGGCCGAGGAGATCGTCCGCCAGCTGCGGCTGCGCGACATCGGCGGCATCATCGTCATCGACTTCATCGACATGGTGCTCGAGGACAACCGTGACCTGGTGCTGCGGCGCCTCGTCGAGTGCCTCGGACGCGATCGCACCAAGCATCAGGTCGCCGAGGTGACGTCGCTCGGTCTGGTCCAGATGACCCGCAAGCGCGTGGGCCAGGGTCTCGTCGAGACGTTCTCGACCACGTGCGAGCACTGCAACGGCCGCGGCGTGATGATCGACATCGACGGCAAGCACCACCACGAGGCCCCCGAGAAGGACGAGCCCTCGCGATCCTCGCGCCGCCGCGGCGGCAGCGCCAAGAAGGGAGCGGCCACCAAGGACGCCCCGGACGCCGCCGAGGGCGGTGACGCGGAGAACGTGCACCGGCTCGAGGAGGACTCGAGCTCGCGCGAGCTGGCCCGCGCCACGATCGCGTCGATCGCGGCGGCGACCACGGCGCACACGCATCCCGAGGTCATGGTCGACGGCCAGGTCATCAGCGTCGACCAGCCCGAGTCCGCCGCCGAGCAGCCCGCCGAGCCCTCCCCGGAGCCGCCGGCCGAATCCTCGGAGCCGGCCGCGTTCGCCGAGCGGGACGATGCCGACGCCGCGGAGCAGGCCCGCCCGGTCGACCCGGCCGAGGACGACGCCGACGAGCCGCCGGCCGAGCCCTCGACGCCGGCTGCGTTCGCCGAGCGGGACGACGCCGACGCCGCGGAGCAGGCCCGCCCCGCCGACCCCGTCGAGGAGGAGGTCGCGCCGCTGACCGAGGACGCGGCCGTCGACGGGCCCGAGCACGCCGAGGAGTTCCCGGCGTGATCAGTTCCACACGCTGAGGGCGCGTTCCCGCAGGTCACAGGGCATCACGTGGTTGACCCTGGGGCCTGCGGGAACGTAGTCTGTCCCGTGGCGCATGTCCGCGCCCACAGTCGTGCCCACCCTTCAGGGCCCCGCGCGACCGCATCGTCCCGTCACGGTGATCCGACTGAAGGATCGTCTCCGTCGGGCGGTCGACGGTCGCAGGTGCGCGGGACGGGGCGGGATCGCACAGGTTGTCTTTCGAGCAGATGGAGCAGTGACGTGGTGTACGCAATCGTCCGCGCAGGCGGTCGGCAGGAGAAGGTGTCGGTCGGCGACACCATCGTGATCAACCGCGTCGCCGGCGAGGCGGGCGACAGCGTCGAGTTCGCTCCCGTCCTGCTGGTCGACGGCGACAAGGTCACCGCGGCCAAGAAGGATCTCGACAAGGTCACGGTCACCGCCGAGATCGTCGAGGACCTCCGCGGCCCGAAGATCCGCATCCTCAAGTACAAGAACAAGACCGGCTACAAGAAGCGCCAGGGCCACCGCCAGGAGCTGACGCGTCTCAAGGTCACGGGCATCGCCTGAGCGATCGCTCCCGGTAACGACGGAAGAAGGTTTCCTCATGGCACACAAGAAGGGCGCGAGCTCCTCGAAGAACGGCCGCGACTCGAATGCGCAGCGCCTCGGCGTCAAGCGCTTCGGCGGCCAGGTCGTCGGCGCGGGCGAGATCCTCGTCCGTCAGCGCGGCACCCACTTCCACCCCGGTGACGGCGTGGGCCGCGGCAACGACGACACCCTGTTCGCCCTCACGGCGGGCACGGTGGAGTTCGGCCGCAAGCGCGATCGCAACGTCGTCAGCGTCGTCGCGGGCGCCTGACGCACCCCGGGCCGGCGCCCGGCACCCACACCTCGACGAGGGGCGGAGATTCCTCCGCCCCTCGTCGTCGTCCTCGGCGGCCGCTCCGCCGCCATCGCGACCACCTCGCGTCCGGAAGGAATCACCATGGCCACGTTCGTCGACAGGGTCGTCCTGCACGTCTCCGGCGGTGACGGCGGCAACGGCTGCGCCTCGATCCGCCGCGAGAAGTTCAAACCGCTCGCCGGGCCCGACGGCGCCAACGGCGGTCGCGGCGGCGACGTGATCCTCGAGGTCGACCCCTCGGTCACGACCCTGCTGGCCTATCACCACGCGCCCCATCAGCGCGCCGAGTCCGGCGGCTTCGGCAAGGGTGACATGCGCGGCGGCGCGAGCGGTGAGGACCTCGTCCTGCGCGTGCCCGAGGGCACCGTCGTGACCACCAAGGACGGTCAGGTCCTCGCCGACCTGGTCGGCGCCGGCACCCGCTTCGTCGCCGCCCGCGGCGGCACCGGCGGACTCGGCAACGCCGCGCTCGCCTCCCGCGCCCGCAAGGCGCCCGGCTTCGCGCTGCTCGGCGAAGGAGGAGAGGAGCGCTCCCTCGTCCTCGAGCTCAAGTCCGTGGCCGACGTCGCGCTCGTCGGCTTCCCGAGCGCCGGCAAGAGCTCGCTGATCGCCGCCATGAGCGCCGCCCGGCCCAAGATCGCCGACTACCCCTTCACGACTCTCACGCCCAACCTCGGCGTCGTCGAGGCCGGCCAGTACCGCTACACCGTCGCCGACGTTCCAGGCCTGATCCCGGGCGCGAGCGAGGGCAAGGGCCTGGGCCTGGACTTCCTGCGCCACATCGAACGCTGCCACGTGATCGCCCATGTGCTCGACGCGGCCGCGCTCGAATCCGACCGCGATCCGGTCACCGATCTGGAGATCATCGAGGGCGAGCTCGCCGCGTACGCGGGGCGCCTCGACGCCGAGGACTCCGAGCGCACGCCACTCATGGAGCGTCCGCAGGTGATCGTGCTCAACAAGACCGACCTGCCCGACGGGCAGGACATGGCGGACCTCGTGCGCGACCGTCTGTCCGAGCGGGACGTGCCGATCCTCGAGGTCAGCGCCGTCTCCCGCAAGGGTCTGCGCGAGCTCGAATACCTGCTGGGCTCCCTCGTCGAGGAGGCCCGCGCCGCTCTGCCGGAGCCGACGGCCGCGCCCATCGTGCTCACCCCTGCCGCGGTCGACGAGACGCCGTTCACCGTCGTCAAGGACCAGTACGACGGCGCCGTCGCCTACCGGATCGTCGGCTCCAAGCCCGAGCGCTGGGTGTGCCAGACCGACTTCTCCAACGACGAGGCCGTCGGTTACCTCGCCGACCGCCTGGCCCGTCTGGGCGTCGAGGAGAAGCTGTACGCGGTGGGTGCCGTCGCCGGCGACACCGTCGTGATCGGCCCCGGGGACGACGCCGTCGTCTTCGACTGGGAGCCCACCCTGATGGGCGGCGCCGAGCATCTCGGCGCGCGCGGCACCGACGCACGCCTCGAGGACCACTCGCGGCCCACTCGCGAGGCCAAACGCGCCGAGCAGAAGGCCCGCACCGCCTCCCGGCTGGACCGGCTCGCGACCATGGAGGACGAGCGGCGCAGCGGCCACTGGGCCGATCCCGCTGTCGAGGAGACCGAGGCGGGGGAGCGCTGAGACCATGGCGACCGCCGCCGAGGGGCCACGGCAGCCGCAGCGCCTGACCGCGCGCGAGCAGATCGCCGCGGCACGTCGCATCGTGGTCAAGATCGGCTCGTCGAGCCTCACGGATGTCGACGGGCGTCTCGATGCCGGGAGCGTCGCCCTCGTCGCCGACCAGGCGGCGCGGCTCGTCGAGCGCGGCTGCGAGGTCGTGCTCGTCTCCTCCGGGGCGATCGCCGCCTCGCTCGGTCCCCTCGGCCTTTCCGCGCGGCCGATCGACGTGCCCACTCAGCAGGCGGCCGCCGCGGTCGGACAGAGCCTGCTGGCCGCCGTCTGGTCCTCGTCGTTCGGCGCCCACGGTCTGGTCACGGGGCAGGTGCTGCTCGCCGAGTCGGACGTGATCCGCTCGGAGACGTACCGCAACGTGCGCACGGCCCTCGAGGCGCTGCTCGCGATGGGCGCCGTCCCCGTCATCAACGAGAACGACACGACCGCGACCCACGAGATCCGGTTCGGGGACAACGACCGGCTCGCCGCACTCGTGGCCCAGCTGCTCGGAGCCGACCTGCTCGTGCTGCTCACCGACGTCGACGCCCTGTACACGGCGCCGCCCTCGATCGCGGGCGCCCGTCGGATCCCGGTGGTCGAGGACCCGGCAGCGCTCGAGGGCGTGAGCGTCGGCTCGGTCGGCTCGAGCGTGGGTACCGGCGGCATGGTCACCAAGCTCGCGGCGGCCCAGCACGCCACCATCACGGGCACGGCGACCCTGCTCGCGGCGGCCGCGCACTTCGCCGACGTGGTCGCGGGTGCCGACGTCGGCACGTTCTTCCCGGCCCACCACGGCCGGCGCCGCTCGCGCCTGGTGTGGCTGCGCTTCGCGACCCGCGGCGCCGGCACCCTGCTGATCGACGAGGGCGCCGCGGCGGCGCTCACCGCGAGCCGGCGCTCCCTGCTGCCCGTCGGCGTGACGGGCGTCGAGGGCACCTTCACCGCGGGTGTTCCCGTCGACGTCCAGGCGCCCGACGGCACCGTGGTGGCGCGGGGCCTCGCGGCCTACGGGAGCGAGGACCTGCGCTCGATGGTCGGGCGGGCCACCGGTGAGCTGCGCCGGGAGCGGGGCGACCGCTACGGCCGCCCCGTCATCCACCGCGACGACATGGTGCTGCTCCCGAGGCCGTGAGCCGGCCGCTCAGAAGGGCACGCCGCAGCGGAGGACCACGTTCGCGTACGGCGTGTCCTCCCCGGTCCGCACGACGAATGACGCCCGTGCGACGAGCTCCTTGAGCCGCTCGTGCGGGATCTCCTCCGCGCCGGGGTAGCGTTCGCGCAACCAGGCGCCGGCGGTCGTCCCCGCCGCCTCCGCCGCGATCGTCGCGTGCTCGACGACCACCTCGGCACCGATGGCGTCGAGCACGTCGGTGAAGCGCGGGAGGCCGCGCACCACCGCGAGATCGACGACCGGCACGGTCGGCGGGACCGGCAGCCCGCAGTCGGCGACGACGACGGCATCGGTGTGGCCGAGCCGGGCGATCCGGCCGCTCAGATCGGCGTTCAGGATTCCCGCACGCTTCATCCCAGCTCCTCCAGGCTCGGGTAGCTGGGCTGGGCGCCCTCGCGCTGCACGGCGAGCGCGGAGACGCGGGCCGCGAAGCGGCCGGCCTCAGCGAGGTCGTCCCCGGCGGCGAGCCGCACCGCGAGAGCGCCGGTGAAGGCGTCGCCGGCGCCCGTGGTGTCGACCGCCTCGACCGCGACCGCCGGTATGTGCTCGAGGTGGATGTCCGTCCCGATCCGGGTCCCGACCAGGGCGCCCGCGGCACCGAGGGTCAGCACGACGGATGCCGTGCCCTCGGCGAGCAGTGCGCGGAGGATCGCCTCGGGGCCGTCCTCGTCCGCCGTCGAGGTCGGACCGTCGACGAGCTGAGCCAGGACCAGTCCGGCCTCGTACTCGTTGACGACGAGCGGGTCGGCGGCGAGGAGCACCTCGCGATCCAGATCGAGCACGGGCGCCGGGTTGAGGATGAGGCGCCCCGTGCACAGGCGCGCGGCGCGCTCGATACCGTCCCGGGGGATCTCTCCCTGCAGCACGACCACCTCGGCTGCTGCGATGGTCTCGGCGTCACGGTCGAGGGACGGCCCCGTCATTGCGGCGTTGGCCCCGGGCACGACCACGATCGTGTTCTCCCCGCGCGCATCGACCGTGACGACCGCGAGGCCCGTCGGGCCCGCGACGGTGCGCACGGCGTCGAGGTCGGCACCGCTCGTGCGCAGCAGGGCGAGCGCCCCCGCCGCGTGTGAGTCGTCACCGACCGCTCCGACGAGCGCGACGTGACCGCCCAGGAGCGCGGCCGCGAGCGCCTGATTGGCCCCCTTACCGCCCGGGGAGATGCCGCCGCCCGCGCCGTGGAGGGTCTCGCCGGGTTGAGGGTGACGGGCCACGCGGACCACCAGGTCGGCGTTGATCGAGCCGACGACGACGATCGCGGGCCCGCTCATGCGTAGTCCCCGACGTTCTCCTTGGTGACAGTCACGACGGGAACCTGGATGGTCTTCTCGGGCGACTTCCCGTCGAGCACCAGCTGGGCCTGGTCCACGGCCTGCTTGCCGAGCTCGGCGGGCTGCTGGGCGATGGTCGCGTACAGCGTGCCGTCGGTGACGGCCTTGAGGCCGTCGTCCGTGCCGTCGAAGCCGACCACCATGACCTCGGTACCGGCGCGGTCGCCGAGGGCCTCGATGGCCCCCAGGGCCATCTCGTCGTTGGCGGCGAAGATCCCGGTCACCCCCGCATTGGCCTGCAGCAGGTTGGTGGCGACGTCCAGCCCTTGTGCGCGGTCGAAGTCCGCCGTCTGCTGGGCGACGACCTGGATCCCGGAGTGCTTGGCGATC
>DAMDHZ010000107.1:0-9326 GCA_032101665.1 Brachybacterium sp.
GCCCGCATCGATCGATGCGTCGCGCCCTCGATGAGACGCAGTCGACGTGGTCAGGCCGTCGCGATCGTCGCGAGGTCGTCGCTAGCGTGGACGCGTGGCCCTCCCCGTCTTCCCGGATCCTCCCCGTCCGTTCGCGCCGACCCTGCCCGGTGCGGACCGCATCGTCGGTGCCGGAGACATCGAGACCCTGCTCGCGCGGCTCGATCCCGAGCCCGGCGTCGAGCTCTCGAGCATCGCCTGGACGCCGGGTCCGCTGCGGATCGGCGAGGGCTGGGACAACACGATCTGGGACGTCGGCTCGCTGTTCGACGGCACCCCGCTCGCCCTGCGCGTCGCCCGCCGTGCGAGCGCGGTCGCGCTGCTGTCCCGCGAGATCGTCGTGCTGCGCCTGCTCGCGCCGCGCGCCGCGGCACTGCCCATGGTGATCCCCGCGATCCTCGCGACGGGCCATGCCGCCGCGCTCCATCCCTGGTTCCCCGGTCGCGACGCCTCCCTCGGGGATGCCGCCGAGCTCGCCTGGGCAGGAGGCCTGCTCGCCACCACCCTCGCCGGGCTGCACACGCCCGCTCCCGACGGGCTCGATCGCAATCCCGTGCGCGGCGTCCCGCTGCGCGAGCGGGACGAGGCGTTCCACACCGACCTCGCGCGGGTGGGCCTGCCAGCGCCGCTCGCCGCGCGCGCTCGCGAGGTCTGGACGTCGGGCCTGGCCGCCGCGGACTGGGCAGGAGGGGACCTCCTGCTGCACGGCGACCCGCATCCGGCCAACGTGGTGCTGCCCGACGGCACGGGACCGGCCGCCCTGATCGACTTCGGCGACACGACACCTGGCGACCCTGCCGGCGACCTCGGCGGCCTGCTCGAGTTCGGCGACGCCGAACCGCTGCTCGCGTCCTACCGCTCCGCCGCCACCTGGGCGGGCATCGACGACGACGCCGTCTGGGACGCCACCGTCGCGCGCGCCCGCGGCTGGGCCGCCCGCTACGCGGTCGCGAAGCTCACCGCGTACGCCCCCGACAGCCCCCTCGGGCGCGTCGCGCTCACGACCCTCGCCCGGCTCTGAGGCCTGCTGCGTCGGCGCGGGATCAGGCGTCGACCTCCTCGCGCGCCGCCACGAAGGCGCGCACCGCCGTCTCGACGTCGTCCGCCGAGTGCGCGGCCGACAGCTGGACCCGGATCCGGGCCTTTCCCTGCGGCACGACCGGGTAGGAGAACGCGGTCACGTACACGCCGTGCGCGAGCATCGCGTCGGCCATCCGCCCGGCGAGCGCCGCGTCGCCGAGCATGACGGGGACGATCGCATGTTCGCCCTCGAGCAGCTCGAATCCCTCCTCGCCCATGCGGCGCCTAAACCGCGCCGCGTTGTCGAACAGGGCCGCACGCAGCTCGCCGCTCGTCGCGACGAGCTCGAGCGCCGTGAGCGTCGCCGCCACGATCGAGGGGGCCAGCGAGTTGGAGAACAGGTAGGGCCGTGCCTTCTGGCGCAGCATGTCCACGATCTCCTGGCGTCCCGAGACGTAGCCGCCGCTCGCCCCGCCGAGGGCCTTGCCGAACGTCCCCGTGTAGATGTCCACCCGGTCGGACACGCCGAAGTGCTCGGGAGTGCCCGCTCCGCTCTCGCCCATGAAACCGACCGCATGGGAGTCGTCGACGAGGACGAGCGCCCCGTACTCGTCGGCGAGGTCGCAGATCCCCGGCAGCGGCGCGAGATACCCGTCCATCGAGAACACGCCGTCGGTCACGATGATCGTGCGACGCGCCCCGGCGCCGTCCTGCATCGTCCGCGTGGACTCGAGCTGCGTGCGCAGATCCTCGAGGTCGGCGTTGCGATAGCGCAGGCGCGCGGCCTTGGACAGGCGGATCCCGTCGATCAGGGAGGCGTGGTTGAGCTCGTCCGAGACGATCGCGTCGTCGGGGCCGAAGATCGACTCGAACACACCCCCGTTGGCGTCGAAGCACGAGGAGAACAGGATGGTCGCCTCGGTGCCCAGGAAGGCGCTCACCGCGCGCTCGAGCCGCAGGTGCAGATCCTGGGTGCCGCAGATGAAGCGCACCGAGGCCATCCCGAAGCCGCGCTCGTCGAGGGCCTGCTTCGCGGCGGCGATGATCTCCGGGTGGTCGGCGAGGCCCAGGTAGTTGTTGGCGCAGAAGTTCAGCACCTCGACGCCCTCGCGCCCCGCGGCCGCCGCCTCGATGTGAGCCGCCTGCGGGCTGGAGATGGTGCGCTCGTGCTTGTACGTGCCGGCGTCGCGGATCGCGTCGAGCTCGGCGCGCAGCTGATCCTTCAGATCGGTGTCCATGGGTCCTTCCCAGGGTTGGGGCGCCGCATCGAGCGGCGCGAGGCGGGGGTCGCCGGAGGGCGGCCGGGTCAGCCGAGTCGTTCGAGATCGAGCAGCACCTTGCCGCCGCTGCCCGAGCGGGCGATCTCGTAGCCCTCCTCCCAACGGGACAGGGGCAGGACGTCGGTGACGGTCGCGAGCACCCGTTCGCGCAGGACGGTGCTCGTCGTGGTCATGGCGCTCATCGCGAACCAGGTCTCGAACATCTCGCGGCCGTAGACGCCCTGGAGCGTGAGCATGTGCGTGATGACGGCGGTCCAGTCGATCTCGAACTCACGGGAGGGCAGTCCCAGCAGCGCGATCTTGCCGCCGTGGTTCATGTTGGTGATCATCTCCTGCAGCGCCGACGCCTGACCGGAGATCTCGAGCCCCACGTCGAAGCCCTCGCGCATGTCGAGCTCCCGCTGCGTCTCGCGGATCGAGGTCGCCGAGACGTCGACGGCGACGTCGACCCCCGCCTCGCGGGCCATCTCGAGCCGGTGCGCGGCGACGTCGGTCACCGCCACGTGGCGCGCCCCGGCGAAGCGTGCGACGGCGGCGCACATGAGCCCGATCGGACCGGCCCCCGTGATGAGCACGTCCTCGCCGACCACGGGGAAGGTCAGCGTGGTGTGCACGGCGTTGCCGAGCGGGTCGAACAGGGCGCCCAGCTCGGGGGAGATGACGTCGGTGCCGCCGTCGTGCTCGTGGACCCACACGTTGGACCGGGGGATCACGAGGTACTCGGCGAACGCGCCGTCACGCTGCACGCCCACGCTGCGCACGTGGATGCACATCTGGCGCCGTCCGGCCCGGCAGTTCCGGCAGATCCCGCACACCACGTGGCCCTCACCCGAGACCCGGTCGCCGCGTCGCACGTCGGGCACCTCGTCGCCGATCTCGACGACCTCGCCGTAGAACTCGTGGCCGGGTGTGAAGGGCACGGTGTCGCACATCGAGCGGCCCGCGGCATCCCACGCGAGGATGTGCAGGTCCGTGCCGCAGATCCCGGCGCGCATCACCCGGATCTTCACGTCATGCGGCCCGCACGACGGCTCGGGCAGGTCGACCAGCTCGAGACCGGGGCCGGCATGGGTCTTGCGCAGAGCGCGCATTCTTCCTCCCTCGAAGGCATCCTCGCCTGGAGCAGTCTAGGCGCATGCCCCGCCCGTCGACGCCGTCGGGTACGTGCGGATGCCTCCACGCGCGCAGGGCGCCGACGCGGCTGCTGCCGCCTCGGCGCCCTGCGCGTGCGCACGGGGACACGGCGTCCCGTCAGCGGGATGCCGCGCCCCCGAGGATCAGGATGAGGGCTGCGTGTTGTCGGTGCCTCCGAGGTCCCGGAGGAAGTCGTGGCACTGCTGTGCGCGCTGTGAGTCCTGCTCCATCACCTGCTCGAAGAAGGAGGCGATGTCCTCCTTGCCGGCGTTGCGGGCATCACGCACGTACTGCCCGTAATCGTGTCCGGCCTTGAGCGAGTGGTACTGCAGTGAGATCAGATCGAAGGTGACGTCGTCGAAACCGGTTTCTCCCGTGGCCATGGTGCCCTCCTCTGGCGGACCGCCGATGGAAGTTCCCACCTGGGATCCGCGATGATCGATGCGCCGGGGGACTCCCCGACGTCTCCACCGTGGCACCCGCAGGTGGAGGCGACAAGGACTCCGACCGGCCGGTTGGAGGTCAGGACGGGCCGGTCTCTCGGGCCAGGCGGGCCGCCTCCGCCGCGCCGCCGTCCCAGGGGTCGCCGTGACCGGGCAGCACGTGACGGGCGGAGGTCGACGCGATCGCGTCGAGGGAGCGCAGCGCCCGGGCGCTGTCGGCGGTCGCCGCGCCCGCGACGATGCGCGGACCCGTCCTGCCGAGGTACGGGTCGAGGGTCACGAGCGCGTCACCCGTCAGCACGGCATCGCGCTCCGGGAGATGCAGGGAGACATGGCCGGCCGTGTGCCCGGGAGTCGCGACGACGCGAGGACGACCGGGGACCTCGAGCACGTCGCCGGAGTGGAGCTCCTGGGTCCCCTTCACTCCGCGCACGCGCACCGCCCCCGCCGCGACCATCGCCCCCAGGATCGGGATCGCTCGCGGATGACGGATGGGATAGAGCGCCGCGGGATGCTCCCGCGCGTAGCGGTACGGATGCGCGGCGAGTCTCCGGTCATCCCGGTGGACGAGCACCGGCAGCCCGAGACGGTCCTGCAGACGCCGGGCAGTGCCGACATGGTCGAAGTGCGCGTGCGTGAGCACCAGAGCGCGGACGTCCTCGGGACGGTGCCCCAGCGCGCGGATCGCCTCGCCGAGGGGCACCCACACGCCGGGAAGGCCGGCGTCGACCAGGGTGAGCCCGTCCTCGTCCTCGATGAGCCAGCAGTTCACGTGCGCGTGCTGGATGAGATGGACGCCATCGGCGACATTCGCTATGAGCATGGGGAACTCCTCGTCGGGTGGCCCACCCTACGACGGCCGACGTCCGGTGATCGCACGGTGGCGTGCGACATGCCGGGCGTGCGCGCTGCGGCGCACGCCCTACAGTGGTGCACCATGACCGATCGCCAGGACCGCCGCCGCGACGGCGAGGGGGAGCCGCTCGCGATCACCTTCCCTCCTGACCTCCCCGTCTCCCAGGCGCGCGAGGAGATCGAGGGTGCGATCCGGGACCACCAGGTGGTCGTCATCGCCGGCGAGACCGGCTCGGGCAAGACCACCCAGCTGCCCAAGATGCTGCTCGAGATGGGGTACGGCGCCCGCGGTGCCCTGATCGGCCACACCCAGCCGCGCCGGATCGCCGCCCGCAGCGTCGCCCAGCGCATCGCCGCGGAGCTCGGCCAGCGCCTGGGTGAGGGCGTCGTCGGCTACCAGGTGCGCTTCACGCGCGAGACCGGGCGCGGCACCCGGCTCAAGCTCATGACCGACGGCATCCTGCTCGCCGAGATCCAGCACGACCGCCTCCTGCGACACTACGACGCGATCATCATCGACGAGGCCCACGAGCGTTCCCTCACGATCGATGTGCTGCTCGGCTACCTCAAGCAGATCCTGCCCGAGCGGCCCGACCTCAAGGTCATCATCACCTCGGCCACGATCGACCCCGAGCGCTTCGCCGAGCACTTCGCGACGCGCGCCGCCGACGGCACCGTGCGACCCGCCCCCGTGCTCGAGGTCTCCGGGCGGACCTACCCCGTCGAGATCCGCTACCGGCCCCTCGTGCTCGAGCCCGAGGTCGACGAGGACGACGAGCTCGAGGACATCCACTCCGTCGAGCGGGACCTGACGGGCGCCATCACCGACGCCGTCGACGAGCTCGCCGCCGAGGGCCCCGGCGACATCCTCGTGTTCCTCCCCGGTGAGCGGGAGATCCGCGAGATCTCCGACGCCCTCACGGCGCACCTGAACACCGGGCGCGGGCGCACCCTGCCCACCGAGGTGCTGCCGCTGTTCGGACGGCTCTCGGCCGCCGACCAGCAGAAGATCTTCTCCCCGCGTACCCGGGGCACGGTGCGCCGCATCATCCTGGCCACCAACGTCGCCGAGACCTCCCTGACCGTCCCCGGCATCTCCTTCGTGATCGACTCGGGTCTCGCCCGCATCTCGCGCTACTCCCAGCGCACCCGTGTGCAGCGCCTCCCGATCGAGCCCATCAGCCAGGCCAGCGCCAACCAGCGCTCGGGCCGCTCCGGGCGCACGCACCCCGGCGTCGCGATCCGCCTGTACTCCGAGGAGGACTTCGACTCGCGCCCCGAGTTCACCGAGCCGGAGATCCTGCGCACCTCGCTCGCCGCGGTCGTCCTGCAGATGACCGCGCTCGGGCTCGGAGACGTCGAGTCCTTCCCCTTCGTCGAACCGCCCGCGACCCGCGCCATCACCGACGGCGTGCGCCTGCTCGAGGAGCTGCGCGCGATCACCGCGGACCCCGCCGCTCCCGGCGGCCGCCGCCTCACCGAGATCGGACGTACTCTCGCCCGCTTCCCGCTCGACCCGCGCATGGCGCGCATGCTCATCGAGGCCGACCGGCTCGGCGCGCTGCGCGAGACGCTCGTGATCGTCGCGGGCATGTCGATCCAGGACCCGCGCGAGCGGCCGCTCGGACAAGAGCAGCAGGCCAAGGAGAAGCACCGTCGCTTCGAGGACCCTGCGAGCGACTTCCTGGCGTATCTGAACCTGTGGAACCACCTGCGCGAGCGCCGCGACGCGCTGTCGTCCTCCGCCTTTCGACGCGAGGTGCGCTCGGAGTTCCTCCACTACCTGCGGATCCGCGAGTGGCAGGACCTGCACTCCCAGCTCAAGGAGATGGCCAAGGACGCCGGGTTGCACGCCTCGGACACCCCCGCCTCCCCGGTCGCGATCCACCAGTCGCTGCTCGCGGGGCTGCTCAGCCACGTCGGCCTCTACGAGGACCGCACGCGCGAGTACTCCGGTGCCCGCGGCGCCCGCTTCGCGCTGTGGCCGGGCTCGGCGCTCGCGCGCAAGCGCCCCGACTACGTGATGGTCGCCGAGCTCGTCGAGACCTCCCGCCTGTGGGGCCGCACCGCCGCCCGCATCGACCCCGCCTGGGTCGAGGAGGTCGGCGCGCACGTGCTCCGGCACTCCTACTCCGAGCCCTTCTGGTCCTCCAAGCGCGCGAGCGCCATGGCCCACGAGAAGGTGACCCTGTACGGCGTGCCGATCGTCGGCGACCGGGTCACCGGCTACGGCCGCATCGACCCCGAGACGAGCCGCGAGATCTTCCTCCAGAAGGCCCTCATCGAAGGCGACTGGCGGACCCGCCACCACTTCTTCCGAGACAACGCAGCGCTCATCGAGGAGCTCTCCGAGCTCGAGGCCAAGTCCCGCCGCCGCGACCTGCTCGTCGGTGACGAGGCCCTGTTCCGCTTCTACGACGAGCGGATCCCGGCGACCGTCGTCTCCGGGCGCCACTTCGACTCGTGGTGGAAGCGCCAGCGGCACGTCACCCCGGACCTGCTCACGCTCACCGAGGCCGACCTGCTCTCCGAGGAGGCCGCCGACGAGGACCTGCAGGCGGCGATGGCCCGCGACTTCCCGGACACCTGGGTCCAGGGCGACCTCACCCTCCCGCTGACCTACGCGTTTGCGCCCGGCGACGCGCGTGCTCCGGCCGCCGGGCCGGGGCGCACGGCCGCCCTCGACGGGGTCACCGCGACCATCCCCCTGGCCGTCCTCAACCGCGTGCAGCCCCACGGCTTCGACTGGCTCGTGCCCGGCCTGCGCACCGAGCTCATCACCGAGCTGATCCGCTCGTTGCCCAAGTCGATCCGCCGCCACCTGGTGCCCGCCCCCGAGCGGGCCAAGGCCGTCGCCCAAGCCCTGCACGACGACGACCCCGACGAGGGGGAGCCGTTCCTCGAGGCCGTCGCGGACGAGCTCGTGGCCCTGCCCGGCGTGCCCGACGACCTCCCGCTGTACGGCGGGGAGTTCGACGTCTCCAAGCTCCCCACCCACCTGCGCATGCACTTCTCGGTCGTCGACCCGCGCGGCACCGAGGTGGGCCGCGGCGACGACCTCACGGTGCTCGCCTCCCGCCTGGCCCAGCGGGTGCGGACCACCGTGCAGACCCAGGGCGACGACCTCGCGCGCACCGACGTCCGCGAGTTCCCCCGCGCCGGCGTGCCCGCCATCCACGAGTCCCGCGCCCACGGGCTCACGGTCACCGGGTACCCCGCGCTCGTGGCCCGCCGCCGCGCCGACGGCACCGACGAGCGCGTCGACCTGCGCGTGCTGCCGAGCGCCGACGAGGCGCGCCTGGCCCATCACGGCGGCGTGATCGCCCTGATCGACCGGGTGCTCGGCACCGCCGAGCCCTCGGCGCTCGCCGCCGTGCTGAACTCCCTGCCCAACCCCACCAAGCTCGCCGTCGCCTCCTCGCCCTACGCGAGCACCTCGGCGCTCCTGGCCGACGCCTCCCGCGCCGCGACCGAGCACCTGGTCGGCGGCGCCGAGCCGCGCACCCGGGAGGCCTTCGACGCCCTGGTCGCGACCGTCCGCGAGCGGCACCGTGAGCTCGCCGCACGCGCCGTGCGCGAGGCCGCCGGAGCCCTGGCCGTGCACGCCCGGCTGTCGAAGTCCGTGGGCCGCGTGACGTCGCTGGCCGTGCTCGGCCAGCTCACGCAGATCCGCGACCACGCTGCGTCTCTCGTGGGCGACGGCTTCATCTCCCGGGTCGGCGTCGAGCATCTCGGCGACCTCGAGCGGTATCTCCGGGCCGACGAGGTGCGGCTCGACAAGCTGCAGGACAACCCGGCGCGGGACGCGAAGCTCGCGTGGCAGGTCGCCGATGTCGAGCAGCGGTGGGAGCGCGCCCGCTCGCGTCTCGCTCCTGCGCGCCTCGTCGACCCGGACGTGCGGGCGATCCCCTGGATGATCGAGGAATACCGGGTGAGCCTGTTCGCGCAGACCCTCGGCACCCGCCAGAGCGTCTCGGACACGAGGATCCGCAAGGCCATCGCGGAGCTGTGACGGCGCGGGCTCCCGGGGTTCACAGGCAGGGCGCAGCCCGGTATCGTCGCCGACCCACACGGTGCCCCGCGCACGAACCGACCCGTGACCCTGCGGTCCCTTCCCCCTCGCAGCCCGTGGGAGGTCACCTCTGGAGTGATTCCCCGATGTCCCTCACCCGCCGCCACCTCCTGCTCGCCGGAGCCCTGGGCTCCCTGTCGCTGGGCGCAGCCGCCCCGGCGCTGGCCGACGAGACGTTCTCCCGGGCGTTCCTGACCGCCCCCGAGGACCGCGCCGGCTGGGATCCCGGTGACCCGACCGACACCCAGCGGGACAATGCCCGCCTCATCATCGCCGTCGGCAAGGGCTACGGCGTGCCCGCCTACGGGGCGATGATCGCGCTGTCCGCCGCGATCGTCGAGTCCTGGCTCTACAACCGCGACACCGTCACCGACGGCACCTCGGGCGGCCTGTTCCAGCAGCAGACCAGCCAGGGATGGGGGAGCGCCGCCGAGGTCCGCGACAAGCTGGCCGCGACCCGGGCGTTCTACGGCGTCGCCGACC
>DAMDHZ010000108.1:0-9268 GCA_032101665.1 Brachybacterium sp.
GTCCGCGCCCGCCATCTGGTCCTCGCCACCGGGACTCCGATCCTCGACCGCGGCGGCTACTTCGCCAAGCTCAGCGGCAACCGCTCCTACGCCCTCACCTTCCGGGTGCCCGCCGGCGCCGGGAGCATCCCGCAGGGCATGTACCTCAGCGCGGACTCCCCCACCCGGACGCTGCGCAGCGTGCCGCTCGAGGGCGAGGAGCTCCTGCTGGTCGGCGGCAACGACCACGTGGTGGGCCGCCGTCCCTCTCCCCGTGCCGCCGTCGAGGACCTCGAGACGTGGACGCGGCAGCACTTCCCCGGGGCCGAGCGCACGCACGCGTGGTCCGCCCAGGACTATCGCTCCGCCAACCTCGTGCCGTTCATCGGCACCCTCCCCCGCGGGGGCGGCGGCATCTTCCTGGCGACCGGGTACAACAAGTGGGGCCTCACGAACGGAACGGCAGCGGCTCTCGCCCTCTCGGCGGAGATCCTCGGCGGCTCGCTCCCGTGGGCGGCCACGCTCGGGCGGAGGATCACCACGCCCGCCGACCTGCTGACCGGGCTCAAGGACAGCGCGTCCGTCGGCGCCCACCTGGCCTCCGGCTGGGGGCGAGCGGAGCTCGGGGCGCTTCCGGAGGACGACCCCGCCGAAGGGGAGGGCGTCGTCGGCCGAGCGCACGGGCTCCCCGAGGGTGTCTCGACGGTCGACGGGGTGACGTGCCGGGTCTCGGCCGTCTGCACGCACCTGGGTGGCGTCCTGACCTGGAACGACGCCGAGCGCTCGTGGGACTGCCCCCTGCACGCGTCCCGTTTCGCACCCGACGGCACCGTCCTCGAGGGACCCGCGGTGCGCGACCTGGCGCGACGGGCGTAAGCCGCGACTAGGCTGACCGTCGTGCTGGACGTCCTCCGCGCCGCGCGCGAGCGGCTGTGCGACCCCGTGGCGGCGCGCGACTGCGCGATCGCCACGATCGTCGACACCGAGGGCTCGGTGCCTCGCCCGGTCGGCACCTCGATGCTCGTCGACGACGCCGGCGCCGTCCACGGCTCCCTCAGCGGCGGCTGCGTCGAGGGCGCCGTCCTGGAGGCCTGCCTCGACGCGATCAGCACCGGGCGCGCGACCGTGCACCGCTTCGGCTACAGCGAGGCCGACGCCTTCGCGGTGGGCCTCATGTGCGGCGGCTCGGTGGAGGTGCTCGTCCAGCCCTTCGCCGCCGGAGGCGGCGCCACGTCCTGCTCGCCGTCCGCGGAGCCCGCGGCGGTCGTCCTGCGTCTTCCCCCGCACCCGGGCGAGGGCGAGCGTCCCGGGGACGACGAGCGCGCCGACGCGTCCCCGGTGAGCGTGGTCGAGGACGACGAGTCGATCGAGCACGCCGTGGCCCCGCTCGTGCCCGCGGAGGTCCGCTCGGGTGCGACGCAGCAGGTGGAACGGATGGTGCGCGCCGGCACGACCGGCACGATCCGCCTGGCCGTGCCGGACGGACGGACCGCTCCGATCGAGCTCTTCGTCGAGTCGCGCGTGCGCCCCGCCCATCTGGTCGTGCTCGGCGCCAACGCCTTCGGAGCGGCGCTCGTCGAGGCGGCACGACCGCTCGGGTTCCGGATCACCCTATGCGATCCGCGGCCCGCGTTCACCGATCCGGTGGCCTTCCCGGGTGCCGAGGTGGTGCGGGCCTGGCCGCACGAGTTCCTCACCGCGGCCGCCGATGCCGGAGACCTCGACGCACGCGCCATGATCTGCGTCCTCACCCATGACCCGAAGGTCGACGTGCCGGCCCTGATCTGCGCCCTGGGCCTCGACGTCGCCTACGTGGGTGCGATGGGGTCACGCCGCAGCGACCGGGATCGGCGTTCCGCGCTGCGCACGGCGGGCGTCGACGAGCGCGCGCTCGCACGACTGCACTCCCCGATCGGCCTCGACCTGGACGCGGCGACTCCCGGTGAGATCGCCGTGGCGGTCCTGGCCGAGATCCTCGCCGTGCGCGCGCACCGGCACCCGGTGACGTCGCTCAGCGAGGGCAGCGGCCCGCTTCACGGCCGGCCCGGCCCGACCCCGCCCACCCCGGCCCCGCTCTGCCCGTCCCCGCTCTGCCCGGCCCCGCTCAGCCCTGCGCCGTGAGACGCCGCAGATCCCGCGGCTCGTCGAGGTCGGCGCCGTCCTCGAGGTCGGAGCAGTCCACCAGGTGCACGAGATCCGGACGCGCGCTCAGCAGCTCGCGCGCACCCGCGTCACCGTGCGCCGAGGCGGCCGCGGCAGTGGTCCACCGCGCGTCGAACAGCACGGGATGACCGCGCCGGAGGACACCGTCCACGTCGCGATGCGCCGCGGCCGTGATGGCGCCTGCGCGGTGCGACGCCACGAGGCGGCGGACCTCCGCGGGGCGGAGGCCGGGGCGGTCCACCGGGGTCACCACGACCGCCTGCCCCGGTCCGATCGTCTCCAGGCCCAGGCGCAGCGAGGACCCCATGCCGGTGGTCCACGCAGGGTTGGTCACGCAGCGGACGGCGGGTGTTCCGAACAGGGCGGCGGCGACCCCAGGCGCGCCGCATCCCGTCACCACGACGACCTCGGGGCAGCCACCGGCGAGGAGGGTTCCCACCACGTGCTCGACGAGGCTCGCACCTCGCAGCGGTAGCAGCGCCTTGGGGCCGAGACCCAGGCGCCTGCCGGCGCCGGCCGCGAGCACGAGCCCGGTCGGTCCCGGACCGACGTCGCCCATCAGGGCAGGAAGGCGCTGCCGAACACCGGCAGCTCCCGCACCCGTCGCCCGCTCGCGTGGAAGGCGGCGTTGGCGATCGCGGCGGCCGCACCGACGATGCCGATCTCCCCGATGCCGCGCGCGCCGAGCGGGCCGGCTGCCGGGTCCTCCTCGTCGAGCCAGGACACCTCGATCTCGGGGATGTCGGCGTTGACCGGCACGTGGTACTCGGCGAGGTCATGATTGACGACATGGCCGAAGCGCGGGTCCAGCTCGCTCTTCTCGAGCAGGGCCATGCCGACACCCATGGTCATGCCGCCGATGAACTGCGAACGGGCCGTCCGGGGGTTCACCATGCGGCCAGCCGAGAAGACGCCGAGCATCCGGTCGAGCCGGATCTCCCCGGTGGACTCGTGGATCCGGACCTGGGCGAACTGCGCCCCGAACGAATGCATCGCGAGCGCGTCCGCCTCCGGGTTGTCCTCCGCCTCGCCCTCGGCGACGGCCCCGGGCGACGGGTCCCCGCCGTGGTCGCGACGGAAGGCCTCGGAGGCCGCCAGCACGGCGGCGCCCCAGCTCGCCAGTCCCGTCGAGCCGCCGGCGACGGTCGCCGTCGGCAGCGTCGTGTCACCGATCCGCAGATCCACTCGCTCGATCGGCACGCCGAGCGCATCCGCGGCGATCTGGGTGAGGGCCGTCCAGGTCCCGGTACCGAGGTCGGCGGCGCCGATGAAGACTTCATAGCCGTCCGACGCGCGACGGATCCGGGCGCGCGAGCCCGGCTGGCGGCCCGCCGGGTAGGTCGAGGACGCCACCCCGGTCCCGACCAGCCATCCGTTCTCGCGACGCGAGCGCGGCGTCGGATCGCGGTCGGCCCATCCGAAGCGGGACGCGCCCTCGCGCAGGCAGTCCAGGAGTCGCCGGCGGTTGAAGGGGAGCCCGGTGTCCGGGTCGACCTCCGGCTCGTTGCGCGCGCGCAGCTCGATCGGGTCGAGTCCGCACGCGACGGCCAGCTCGTCCATCGCGATCTCGAGCCCCACCATGCCGGGCGCCTCGCCCGGGGCCCGCATCCACGAGGGCACGGCGACGTCGAGAGGGACCACGCGCTGGGTGATGCGGCGGGTCCTCGCCGCGTACATCATGCGGGCGGGCTTGTCGGCCTGTTCGGGGAAGTCCTTGGTGCGCGAGGACAGGGCGATCGCGTCGAAGCCGATCGCGGTGATGGTGCCGTCGGCGTGCGCGCCGATCCGCACGTGCTGACGGGTGGGCGCCCGGTAGCCGGT
The DNA here is from genome assembly GCA_032101665.1 of Brachybacterium sp. GTDB lineage: Bacteria > Actinomycetota > Actinomycetes > Actinomycetales > Dermabacteraceae > Brachybacterium. Next base: position 3,964 of record DAMDHZ010000108.1, read on the forward strand.
GATCGGGAACATCTGCTGGCGGGAGACGGCGTACTTCACGGGGCGGCCCGGGACGGCCCGGGCCGCGAGCGCGGTCAGCATCATGTCGGCGTGCGGGACGCCCTTGGAGCCGAAGCCCCCACCGACGTGCGGGCTGATGATGCGCAGCTGCTCGGGGTCGATGCCGAGGATCGGGGCCAGCGTCATGCGCGCCGGGTGCACGCCCTGGGTCGAGGTCCACAGCGTGAGTCGATCCTGCTCCCACTGCGCGATCGTCGTGTGCGGCTCCATGGGGTTGTTGTGCTCCATCGGCGTCGCATACCACTGGTCGACGACGATCTCGGCCGCAGCGAGGGCGGCGTCCAGGTCGCCGGATTCGACGTCGTCCTCGCCGCTCTCGGACCGGCGCGCGTCGGGGTGGTCGGCGCGGAAGTCCGCGTCGTGGTCCTCGGGAGCGTAGGTGACGGTCACGAGCTCCGCCGCGTGCCGTGCCGTCTCCGGGGTCTCGGCGACGACAGCCGCGAGGTACTGGCCGCGGAAGCCGATCTCGGCGTCGCGCAGGATCGCGAGCTCGGCGTCGTCGGTGTCCGCGAGCGGTGGGGCGTTGAGATGGGTGATCACGTGGACCACTCCGTCCACGGCCTCGGCCGCGGACGTGTCGATCGCGGTGGCGCGGCCCCGGGCGATCTCGGCCTGCACCGGGTAGAGGTACAGGGGGTGAGGGACGGGGTGCTCATAGGCGTACGGGGCACGGCCACGGACCTTGGCGGCGCCTTCGATGCGCACCGGGTCGGTGCCGATCGCCGAGACGGGCATCAGGTCACTCATCGTCGTCCTCCGGGACCCCGGCGAGATCGGCGAGCACGCTCACGAGCGCGCCGCGGACCATCGGCACCTTGAAGGCATTGCCTTCGAGCGGCTCGGCCGCTGCGAGCTCGGCGTCCGCTGCTGCACGCAGGAGCGCGGGTGTCGGCTGTGCGCCGAGCAGGGCCTCCTCGGCCCGACGGGCACGCCACGGCTTGTGGGCCACCCCGCCGAGGGCGATCTGCGCGCTGCGGATCACCGTCGTCGCTCCCTCCCGGTCCACGTCGAGCACCGCCGCGACCGACACGAGCGCGAAGGCATAGGAGGCGCGGTCGCGGACCTTGCGGTACGTGGACCGCGCGGTCGGGGACGGCGGCGGCAGCTCGACGGCCGTGATCAGGTCGCCGTGCTCGAGGACGGTGTCCCGGTCGGGCCGGGTGCCGGGCAGGCGGTGCAGCTCGGCCACGGGGATCCGGCGCTCGCCGTCGCGACCGAGCACGACCGCTGTCGCGTCGAAGGCCACCAGGGCGACCGCCATGTCGGAGGGGTGGGTCGCGACGCAGTCGGCGGAGGCGCCGAGGACCGCGTGATACCGGGTGTAGCCGCCGAGTGCGGAGCACCCCGAGCCGGGGTCGCGCTTGTTGCACGGGGTGGAGGTGTCCTGGAAGTAGACGCACCGGGTGCGCTGCAGCAGGTTGCCGCCCGTCGTGGCGGCGTTGCGCAGCTGCCCCGAGGCCCCGGAGAGCAGGGCGCGGGCGAGCGCCGGGTAGTCGCGGCGGATGCGGGGGTCCGCGGCCAGGTCGCTGTTGCGGACCATGGCACCGATGCGCAGGCCCCCTGCGGCGGTCTCCTCGATGTCCGCGAGGTCGAGTCGGCTGATGTCGACCAGCAGGTCGGGATCGGCCACGCCGAGCTTCAGGTGGTCCACCAGGTTGGTGCCGCCGGCAAGGAAGGCGCCATCGGGGTGCTCGGTCAGCGTCGCGACCGCTCCGGCCGGATCGGTGGCGCGCTCGTAGTCGAAGGGCCTCATCGCTCGTGGCCTCCGGCGGCCTGCTGCACGGCCGCGACGATGTTGACGTAGGCGCCGCAGCGGCACAGGTTGCCGCTCATCCGCTCGCGGATCTCCGCGTCGGTCAGGTCGACGTCCGCCTCGAGGTCCGCGGTCACGGCGCTGGGCCGACCCTCGGCGGCCTCCCGGAGGACCGCGGCGGCCGAGCACACCTGGCCGGGGGTGCAGTAGCCGCACTGGAAGGCATCCTGCTCGAGGAACGCCCGGTGCAGGTCCGCGAGATCGTCACCGGCGGCGAGGCCGTCGGCGGTGGTGATCTCGGCACCGTCGTGGGACACCGTGAGGGCCAGGCACGAGTTGAGGCGGCGGCCGTCGACCAGGACCGTGCAGGCGCCGCACTGGCCGTGGTCGCAGCCCTTCTTGGGGGACATCACCCCCAAGCGGTCCCGTAGCGCGTCGAGCAGCGTGGTTCGTGGGTCGACGGTCAGCTCATGCTCCTGGCCATCGACGATGAGGTGGACGGGACAGCCCATGGGGCGCCTCCAGATGCCGGGGACGACGTGTGACGACACTAGTGGCGCGGCTCGAGCCGGGCAACCACGAGCAGCCGCCCGGGCGGGGCGCGGTGCGCGCGCCCGCCCGGACGGCCCGGGTCACGTCACGCGTCGACGCGAGCGACGACGTCGATCTCGACGAGGATGTTCGCGAGCTGCGAGCCCACCGTGGTGCGGACCGGGTACGGCTCGGAGAAGAACTCGCGGTAGGCGCCGTTGAACTCCTCGAAGTCGGCGAGGTCGGCGAGGTGCACCGTCACCTTGAGCGCGTCGTCGAGGCTCGCGCCGTGCTGGGCGAGGACGGCCTGCACGTTGCGCAGGACCTGGCGGGTCTGGCTCGCGACGTCGTCGGCCACCTGGCCGGTCGCGGGGTCCTGCGGACCGAAGCCGGCGGTGAACAGCAGGTCGCCGCTCAGGATCCCCTGGCTGTAGGGGCCGGCGGGCTGGGGCGCCTCGGTGGTCGCGACCGCCTTCTTGGTCACAGTGCTCATTGATCTCCCTTTCCTTGGTGCGGGTCGTGGGTTCCGGTGGGCGTCGAGGCGCGGAGTCCTCCTCCCGGGCGCTCACCGGTGAGATGCCCCCGTGCGAGGACGGGGCGCCCGGCGACGACGACATCCTCGATGCCGACGGCGGGGCGTTCGGGGTGCTCGTAGGTTGCCATGTCCCGGACGGCGTCCGGGTCCACGAGCACGATGTCGGCGATCCGGCCGGGTCGGATGCGACCGCGGTCGCCGAGCCGGAATCGGTCGATCGCGGAGGTCGAGAGATGCCGGACGGCCGTCGGCCAGTCGAGGAAGCCCGTGTCCCGGACGTAGGTCGCGAGGTACGCGGCGAAGGTCCCACGGGCCCGCGGGTGGGGATGGGCACCGATGAAGATCCCGTCGGAGCCGCCCATGTGGGCGGGATGGGCCAGGAGGCGCCCGAGGTCCTCGACCGGGCGCTGGTCCCGCACGGCCATGATCACGTTGACCTCGAGCTGCGAGGCGACCAGCAGATCCAGGGCGGCGTCGATCGGGTCCGTGCCGCGCTGGGCGGCGATCTGGGCGAGCGTCCGCCCGTGCGCCCAGGTGAACTCCTCGGCGGCGGTGTGCGCGACCGTGATCATGTCGGGCCACTCCGGACCCAGGCTGGGGTTGTGCGCCACGCGGGGGAACCACTCGCGTCGAAGCCGCTCGCGCTCGCCGGGCCGCCGGAGCACGGCGACCGCCTCGTCGGGCGTCGTCGCGTTGAGCTCGGGCGGAAGCAGGGTCATCCCGAGGATCGAGCATCCTCGCGTGTACGGATAGGCGTCGAAGTTGCCGCTCACCCCCCGCTGCTCGAGCCAGTCCATGAGGCGCCAGGCCTCGGCGGCCGGGGTGTGGAAGTGGGAGATGTGGACCGGAACGTGTGCGAGCGCGCCGATCCGCGCGGCCTCCTCGACCCCGGCCTGGGCGTTGAGCTCGTAGCCGCCGCGCATGTGCGTGACGTAGGGCAGACAGGTCGCCGAGAGAGGGTGGCAGAGGGCCGCGATCTCGTCGGCATCCGCGAAGATGCCGGGTGTGTAGTCGAGCCCGGTCGAGAGACCGACAGCCCCGTCGGCGACCGCCTCGGCCACCAGGGCCGTCATGCGCTCCCGCTCGTCCGAGGTGGCCGGCCGTCGGGCGGACCCCATGACCTCGTGGCGCACCGTGCCGGCGGGAACCAGGTAGGCGACGTTCACGGGGATCTGCTCGTCGTAGCTCGCGAGCAGCTCGGCCACGCGCGGGCCGCGATACGTGGGGTGCGGTCCGTTGATCGCCGCGAAGTACTCCGTCGCGAACGCTCCGTCACCGGGCGCGTAGGAGACGCCGTCCTGACCGCTGATGACCGTCGTGATTCCCTGCCTCAGCAGCGCGAGCTGCACGTCCTCGTCGAACACGACCCCCTCGGCATGGGCATGGGCGTCGACGAGGCCGGGGACGAGGTACCGCCCGGCGGCGTCGATCACCGTCGCCTCGTGAGCGGAGACCACGGCAGGCCCGACCTCGGCGATCCTGTCGCCCTCGACGAGCACGTCGGCGCGGACGGGTGCCTCCGCATCGGGGTCGACGACGAGCCCGCCGCGGATCAGCAGTGCGGTCATGCCGTCTCCCGCTCGAGCTCGTGGAGACGACCCGCGTCGGCGGTGTCCGGGCGGATGGAGGCGGCGGCGGTGGCGATCGCTCCGACCGCGCAGATCACGGCGACGTACACGACCACGGGCCAGATCTGGCCGCTCGCCCATCCCACGAGCGCCGTGGCGATGAGCGGCGCGAGGCCGCCGCCGAGGGTGTTGGACAGCTGGTAGCCGATGTTGACGCCGGTCGTGCGCTGTTCGACGTCGAACATCTCGGTGAGCATCGTCTGCAGCGTCCCCTGCATCGCGACGCCGGGGATGACGAAGCCGATCACCATGCCGAGCCAGATCAGCCAGTGGTTGTGCGTCCCGTACAGCAGGAAGGTCGGCCAGACGAGGACCGCGAAGCCGATGCATCCGGCGATGTAGACCCGGCGTCGCCCGATCCGGTCGGACAGCGCGCCGTAGGTCGGTGCCATGAAGACCTGGAACACGCCCACGATCATCGTGCCGATGAAGCCCACCTGGGCCGCGGTGCCCGAGGAGACCATGAACGCGAGGCCGAAGGTGAGGACCACGTACCCGGCGATCGACTGCGGCAGCCCGATCAGGATGCCCAGGATCGCGTTCTTGGGATGCCGGAAGACCTCGACGAGCGGCGACGACTGCTTGACGACGTGGCCGGCGACCGCCTTGGCATGCTCCGTGAACTCCTCGGACTCCTCGAGCTTGCGACGCAGGATCACCGCGACGATCGCGAGGACGAGCGCGAACACGAACGGGATGCGCCAGCCCCAGGTCATGAAGAACGAGTCGGGTCCGAGGCCGAGCGCGGCCATCATGCCGGCCGAGACGACGTTGGCGATCCCGGCGCCGCTGATGAGG
>DAMDHZ010000109.1:0-9160 GCA_032101665.1 Brachybacterium sp.
GTACTCCTCGACGCCACCGATAAGTTGATAGAGCTTTGGTGGCAGTGGGTGGGCACCGGCTCAATCCACCTCCAACCCCGACGCGACTTCCCCAAGACTCAGCGGCAAGCAGCCGTGCTCATCACACACACGCAGCACCTCTTCCAGCTCGTCAAGACCATCCGCCCCCACCTCCCGAAGGACCTCCCCATCACCCTCGTGCCAGTCGCGCGGGAGGCACTCGAGACGGGTATCTGGATCCTGTGGGCCGACCGATTCGAGGATGCCGCAGAGGCTGCAATCAACGAGGCTGAGCGGAAGCAGAAGAACCTGAAAGCCTCCATGATCGAGAGTTCGATCTTTCCTGCGGGGATGTCACTTGACATTCCCGAATGGACTAGGCTCGATTCGCCGTCTGCTGGTCACACCAGGAGCGTCGAAAGTATGGCTAAAGCGCTCGACCTTCCGGAGCTTTATGCCTTTTATCGCATGTTCAGTCGGCTATCTCACCCGGGCATTGAGGTCTCCGACCAGTACCTAAAAGCTGGCGAGAATGGGCAGCCCTTGTTCCGGGATGTTGCTCCGCCGGGATTCGAGAGCAGGCTCGCGACGCGCGTCCTGCCGCTGATGTTGCTCAAAGCAACCCGAATCATCACCTACCTGACCAACGACAGGACACAGCGCCGAGAGGTCCGGGACATCGCACGCGGACTGCTTGTCGATGTCGACGACCTGTTCAAGAGCCTCTGACGATCTGGAAGCTGGACCAAAACGTGGCGAACCACTATGGGTGAGTAGTCGGTGCTGGGATGCTCGTGTGGCGTGATCGAACTGTGACTTCAAGCGGCTCCCAGATCGCGCACAGACTGGCATCCTGGCGGCATGAACCTCTCGCCCGCCCGCCCTCTTCTGGCATCCGCAGCACTTGGCGCTCTCCTGATGTCCAGCGCCTGTAGCGGCGATAGCCAGGAGACGGTGACGGAGGCGGCGACTACCTCGGCCACCACCGAAGCCCCGTCGACGACGCCCGCGAGTGCGAAGCCCACGACCACCCAGGCACCCGAGCCCGTCGAACCGATGGACCGCATGGTGACCATCGACTGCACCGGCGAGGACATAAGCGTCAAGCACTCCTTCCGGTCGATTCGCGAGGCATGGGACACCTCGGCCGAAGATCGCAAGAACTGCCACGTGTCCAGCATCAGTGCCACCAACCTTCATGAACGCGAGCGCGAGGCGCTCGAGACCGCCTACGGCCCAGATAGCGACTCACTCGACATCCTCTACGCGATCTGCGCAGAGTCCATGCTCGGCGACGCCGACGAGATCCTGCCCTACAGCGAAGGGCAGAGGGATGAGATCGAGGGGGCGCTCATCCTCTGCCCTGATCACCCGGATGCCGACGAGATCCGTGGGCGCATGGACGCCGCAGCGGAGACCGACGACCTGCGTGCTGAGGGCCGGGTGTTTGCCACGGGGACCTACCGGGTAGGGGAGGACGTCCAGCCGGGCTCGTACGCCTCCGAGGCTGGTGATGAGCCGTTCGACGGATGCTATTGGGAGCTCCTGGACGAAGCTGGCGACATCATCGACAACAACTTCGTGAACTCAGGGTTCCGTGTCGAGATCCACGTGCCGTCTTCCGCGTACTCGCTGACGGTCGATGGATGCGGAGAGTTCCAGCCCGTAGAGTAACGATTTTGCGGCAAGGGAACCGTTTGTGTATGATTAGTGTATGACTCGTCGTCATTCTCGGCGCTCTCGCCCTCTGGCGCTCGCCTACATCCGCGTCTCGACGGCCGACCAGGCCGAGAACGGGGCCTCCCTCGACGCTCAACGCGACGCCCTCTCCCGGGAGGCCGCACAGCGTGACTGGGACGTCGAGATCGTCGCGGACGAGGGCGTGTCGGCGAAGACCCTGACGAAGCGGCCAGGCCTGCAGGCCGCCCTCGAGCGCCTGGACCGGGGAGACGCCGACTACCTCCTAGCTCTGCGCCTGGACCGCGTGTCGCGGTCCGTCTCTGACTTCGCGTCTCTACTCGACCGCGCGACGGCGCGCGGCTGGGAGCTACGGCTGCTCGACCCGAACATTGACACGTCGGAGCCGGCTGGCAGGTTCACCGCGAACGTCCTGGCGTCGGCAGCTCAGTACGAGCGGGAGCTCATCGGGAAGCGCACGCAGGAAGGCATGGCCCAACGGAGGGCGGAGGGTGTGCGCATCGGTCGCCCTCGGACGTTGGGGGATGACGTGGTGCGGAGGATCCGTGAGCGGCGTGAGGCCGGCGTGTCGATGCAGGGGATCGCGGACGAGCTCAACGCTGCGGGCGTGGCGACGGCCCGAGGTGGCGCGCGGTGGTACGCCTCGACGATCCACCGAGTGCTGAATCCAGCCGCGTAACACATCGACTCCCGAGCCTGCGGACGTGGCCGATCGATGCGCATAGAGATTGCACACGTCAGTCGTGGCCATGTGTAAGCGCCCACGCTGATACCTTCTCCGTACTGCTTACCGAGGAGGCACGTTGGTCACAGAGGATCAGGAAGTCGAAACGCCCCTGGGAGAGGGCGTCGTCCAGCTGCGGTTCGCCGATCATCATGGCGACGTCCATGATCTGAACGCTGCTGAGATGGCTGAAGTTCTCGAGGGCCTTGTCGAACTGACCAGTGCACTGGCATCTGATGGGGAGTTCGGCGAGGGATATCCGCCCGAAGTTCGGGTACGGCCACCTCGCGAAGGCTCCTTCATCATCGAGGCTGTGCTCGCTCTCTCGTCCGCCCATCCTGCCGAGGCCCTGACGATCGCGACGACCACAGGTGGAGTGCTCGCCAAAGGAGTGAGTGTTGGACTGAAGCGCCTCAGGGGTGTGGAGCCCTCGGACGTCGAATTCCTTCCCGAGAATCAGGTCAAGGTGAAGTGGCCAAATGACAGCGGGTTCGACATCGTGTCGAGGAAGACCTGGGACAGGTTCACCGACATGAAGCGGAAGACGCGCGGCAGCCTCCGCAAGCTGATGGCCCCCATGGGAGACGACGTAGACAGCCTCGAACTCCGTGACGGCGGTGTCGATGAGTCGACGTCCGAGCTACTGGACTCGCCTGCAGAGGTAGTCGCCGACCGACGGGACTACCGGGAGGCCGCGGCCCACGAGGATGAGATCGAGGAGGATGAGTTCGAGTTCGATGTTGAGGCCAAGCTCCTGAGCGTCGACTTCCGCCCCGATCAGAAGTGGACGATCACCACCAGCTACGGCTCGCGGAAGGCTAGGATGGACGACAGCGAGTTCGTCGCGCGGCTCGATGACGACCTCGCTCTTCACAAGAACGACATCTTCAATGTCACGATCCGCGAGGTCCGCACCGTGAAGAACGGGCGAACGTCGCGCGACTGGTCCATGATCCACGTCGAGCGGATCCGGCAAGGAAGCGACGATGACGACGACACATCACGGGCGTCGGCGCCGAGAGGCTAGGCCTCGGACGCCCATCAATCTTGTGAGTGCAGCGATCCTGTTCACGGTGGTTGTCACCCTGTTGGTCCTGATGATCAGCATCGCGGAGGGCAAGACCTCCCCCCTATGGGTGCTTCCGCCCGTGGCACTAGGCTTCTGGGCGATCCTCACACTCCGGGAGTGAGCACGTCAGGACGTGTCCCCGAGCAGGGGCAGGTTCTCCAACGCTTCGATCGCGCCTGCGATGTGCGCCCGCTCTACGTCGGTGGCCTTCACGTCGCCCGCGTCGATCTGCTGTAGCAGCGCCTGCAGGGCCTGGGTGGCCTTCTCCCGGTCGTTCAGCTCGTCCACGTCCTCATCCTCCCATCCGAGAGTGAAAGAGGCGCAGGCGCCGTTCCCACTAGCGCCTGCGCCTGGTCTGGATGCACCGGACTAGCCGGGCAGGACACCCGTGCTGCGTCGACCGCCGAGACTGGCGCGAGTCCGCCAGGGCTTCCGACTGCGGCCCTCTTCAGCACGCTCGGCTTCTCGCGCCTCCGCGAGACGGTCTCGCTCGACCTGCTCCGCCTGCCTCTGCTCAGCGGGTGACGCGATCCCGGCCTCCCTGCGGGCGTCCACGTACTCGAAGATGTACGCGGGGTACTCGCCTCGGTCACCGGAGTACGGCTCACTATCGAGCGCGATCTCGTGCCGCTCGACAGCCTTCGCGCACTTGTGCACATCGGCCTCCAGCCACTTCGCGCGACTGGTCTTCACCGACAAGCCCTCCAAGCGTTCCGTCTTGGTGAAGTCGTCGAGGTCGATCGGACGGTAGTCGGCGCCGTCGAGCGCGGAGACCTTCGCGAGGAGCACGTCGAGCTTCCGACGATGCTCCGCATAGGCGCTCTCCGCCGCCCTCAGCTCGGCACGGGCATCCTCGAGGCCGGCACGCACCATGCCCTCGAGCGCGGCCAGCTCCGCGGAGGCCGCGACCTTCCGGCCCTGCTCCGCGGCGCGGATCTTCCCCGCCGCCCGAGAGTACGTGTCGGCGTACTGATCGAGCTCGGCCGGGTCGGCGGGAGCAGCCTTCTCTGCCTCCGCTCTATCGGTCCGCGCCTGTTCGATGGCGCGGTCCCATTCGGTGATCTTGCCTCGTGCGGCCTCGAGCGCCTGCCTCGCCTCTTCCAGTGCATTCGCCATCGTCAGTCCCCGTCCTTCGGTTCGGTGATGTACGCAGTCACCTGCGTCAGTCTTCGTCCAAGATCTCGGCCCCGATCTGCCGGAGAGCTGCCTCGTAGCCCGGCAACACGGCGTCGGTCGCTGGCCGCAGGTACGGCTGGGCCTGCATCTTCGAGGTCCCGTTCTCGACCCACGCCCCGTACCTCATGGTGGGGCCGACCTCGGCAGTCACCCGTGCGCCGGGCCGCCGAACGTCGTAGAGATGCTGCTCATCAGGGCCCCGGTATCGACAGGGGCACGAACTTGCGCCCCGCCTGAATGTCCATGGCCGCCTTCTGCAACGCGCGCTGTCCCTTGGCTTGCGCACGGAATCCGGCCTTGCTGAGATCAGCGGAGAGCTTCCGCAGCTCGTCGGAACCGTCCCCACTCATCGCTTCCTCCGCTGACCGTCAGGACGCACAACCTCTTCGACCACCACGAACTCGTGGCCCCGTGACCCTCGAATGACCTTCGGTGCAGTCCCCTTAGACTCGTGCAGCGGCGCTTTCGCTTCCATGCGCTGTCGTTCGGACCGGAGACGGTTCTCTACGGCATCGAGCTGCGCGCTGGTGTACCGATGTGCCTCCCACGCGGCCGACAGCTCGCGGTGCACGTGAGCCTGGGCGACGCTCGCCGACTCACCCAGGCGGCTCGAGTACAGCTCCGCGAGGTGTGCCTCCTCGCCGCGCCGCGACAGGCGCTCACTGGCTGGCCACTCGATGCGCCACGGATGCTCCTCCGCCTCGGCGAGCTGCCCGCGTGCCTTCGCCGCCTCAGACTCGCTCACGTTGATCCCGAGAGACTTGTCGAACAGGTCGTCGAGCTTCGTTCGGCCCGACTTGATCCGCTCGAGCTCGGCGTCGTACTCGGCCCACGCCGGGTCACCCGTCCCCCGGCCCTCGCTGATGCGAGCGTTCTCCGTGTCGTAGTCCGCCCAGTTCGGGATACCGAGATCCCGCAGGTAGTCGGCCTCGGTGTAGCCGTCGGTCATCTGGTCACGCTCCTATCCGCCACGAGACGGTCCAAGTCGCCCGGTTCGATAGACCAATGGCCCGCCCGGTCCTTCGCTCCTGCGAGCTCCCCGTCGGCGAGGAGTCGACGTACGTACCGCGTTGACACGCCGAGCACCAGCGCCGCAGCACGCACGTCAACCTCGCAATGAGAACCACCAGAAGGAGGCGCCTCTGATCCTGGCGGTACCGCCTCCCACGACGGTTCCGCGGTTCCAGACCCGGAAGTAGCCGCCGCGAGGTGCTGACGCCCCGCCTCACGCAGATCAGCCATCACCTCCCCCAGCTCCCGCGCGATCTCCGGGCGGCCCATCGCGAGGTGATGCCGAATCGACCGGTCCGCGTGATCGCTCAGCAGCTTGAACGCCCACACCGCCGCATAGCCCGACACGTTCGCTCCAAGAACCCGCCGGCCGGTCATCCCCGACCACCCGCCACCGCGACCTCAGGAAGGAGGCCCGCATTCTCGGACCTCATGAAGGACACCGGGAGGGACGGGTGACCCCTGACTATCACCTCACCCTCGAGCCGACCTATGGAAGGCACCCAGCAGGACCGACCTATGGATGAGCCTCCCCGACCCCATGGATGGAGCGGCCGCCAGTCGACCCCATGAAACCCCCGTCGATGAGCGACCCCATGAAATACGCAGACCGACCCCATGCAATGCCGCCCCTGGAGGCGACCCCATGCAATGCCCCGCTCGAACCTCATGCGTTGAGCGACCCGAGGTGAACCCCATGCGTTGACCAGACGACCCCCATGGAAGATCCCCCGGGAGGTGAACCCCATGGAAGCGTCGGCGCCGAGCACCCATCCCGCCCTGTGAGGTGCCGGTGACTGGCCGTACCTATGAATCGGCTGGTTCGAGGCGTACCTATGAATCGAATCGGGGGCCGCACCCATACACAAAGGGGTCGGTTTGCGTATGTCGTGGGGCTCGGCGGCCCGAACGTCCGTTCGAGAGAGCATCACCGGCTCCCCTCGCATGACCCGTCACAGTCGTCTCGGTTGCATCCGGGGCACGGCTGCACAGTCGGGTCAACGTCTCCCAACACACTTCCCACTGCACCGACTGACCCCACTGCACCTATTGACCCGACTGAGGGGGACTGAACTTGCAGGTCATCCCCTGTCGGGTCAGTCAGATCAGATGGACCAGTCAGATCGTTCCTAGGAGAGTTGACCCGACTGTGACCCGACTGGCGGGCCTTGAGACTCCAGCACGTGCGGCGGGGGAATCCACTCGACTCGGACAGCACTCCCACCTTGGCCGCCGCCCTCTTGACGGACGTCTCGCTGTGCCCGGCCTTGTACGCCTCCCTCATCACCTCGGCGCGCGGTGACCCGGGGGTAAGGCTGAGGTAGTCCTCGAGCCACTCCGCCGCCTCCTGGACCACGCCGCGGGACTCGACGCCCGGATCGCTCATCGCGGCCCGAATGGTGGTGTCCACGGTTCCGTGCCAAGTGAGGCGGCCCGTCGTCAGCGAGCCGTCTGGGGAGTCCACGTACGCGGTGTCTACGGTGAACACGTCGGATGAGGGGAGCATCGGCCCGAGGTTGTTCTTGACGGTCCCGAACAACCGTCGGCGCTCGTCCTCGTCGTCAGGGTCCGCGACGACCGTGGACACGGACCGTGCGACCGCGGTGAATGCCTTGGAGCCCATCACCGCGTTCAGAGGGTCCGTGCCCTGCTTGTTGACGTGTATCAGCCCGAGAATCGCCATGCCGGTCTCGTCACCCATCCGCGCGAGCGGCTCGAGCGCCTGCCGCACATCGGAGTCCCGGTGCGTGTCCAGCGCCTCGAGCCTTGAGATGATCGGGTCAAGCACCAGGAGCCCTACTCTCTCGGCCCTCGCATAGTCCGTGAGTCGCCCGATGTCGCTCGGGAGGCTGACCTCGGTGGTGTACTCCCCGGGCAACGCGATCTCGACGCGGAGCACCTTGTCGAGGTCGGCGCCGGCGGCTACGAGGCGGGGCACGAGCGTGTGCTCCCACGAGTCCTCTGTGGCGACGACGAACACCGACCGTGGGTCGCCCTGCAGATCACCCGGGAGGGTGCCCCGGGTGACTTGGGCGATGATCCAGGCGGTGAGCGTGGACTTCCCCAGGCCTTCGCGCCCGGCGAGTAGGGAGATGGTCCCTGCGGCAATCCGTCCATCCCACATCCAGGACACGCGCCGCATGCGCACGCTGCTGGCGCGCTGGACGACGAGGTGCCGCCGCGGCTCGTCCCAGTCAACCGGGGGCGGTTCGAGGGGGCCAAGGGACTCTGGCGGGTCTGCGAGATCCCATGGCGGGGTGAGCTGGTCAGCCACGTCGAGCCTCCCGCATCTCCTGCTCGGCGAGCGCACGAGCCATGTGCGGCGGCGCGTATGCCGCGGCCAGCATGCCCCGGCTCGGCGGCCGGCTGTTGGTCAGGTCGACGAGTAGAGCCGTGAGCACCGCATGGTGACGCTCGTCGACAAAGCCGGCGCTGTACGCCGCATCCCTCACAGCGGGCCACCGGGGAGACTCTCCGCGCGCGACCGCAACCCAGGCGGCCCGGGCGACGATCTCGAGTTCTCCGGTGAGCTCGCCGGGCTGTAGCTGCTCGAGCATGGCGCGCGCGTCTCGGGCGTTCGATCGCATGATCAGGCCGAGCCAGGCGCACCGGAACCGGTCGAGGCGGGACGTGTCGATCATGGCGCCGCAGGAGATCGCGTTGGTAGAATCGCGGCTGGTGGAGTAGTCATCTTCGACGGCCGCGGCGTTCACAGCGCCGCGGCCGTTTCGCGTCAGGGTCACGGTCACTCAACCCCTTCAGGGTAGAGGATCGCGGCGATGCGGCGAGCCTGCTCGCGGGTGAGCGGCGGTAGGGACTCGGCGGCGTCTCTGGCGGCTTCCTCGAGCTTCACGGCTCGGAGGTCACGCCGCGCGGTGGCGACTTCCTCGGGGGTGCCGTATCGAGCGGCGATCCCCACGCGGGATCGCGCCTGCAGGACAGAGGTGGGCATGGAAACAGCTCCCGTTCAGGGCGCACGAATGCGCGATGAAGGGAGCTGGACGTGGCTGCTTCCCCCGGATGGGGGACCCTGATGGACGGACTTGTCGTCTCCGCCGGACGTATCTAGATGCTACTACTTGAAGCACTAGCAGGGAGCGTGACACGCGCAGTCGTCGTCCCCCCGCGCCGCCTCCATTCCAAGAGCGCCAGCAGCACTGACCTGCAGAGGTTCGACGGATCCCTCCGAAACACCCGGGCACATCCCTCGTGTGCACAAGCCACCTCCACCCTCTCCGGGGCAACCGGATCGTCTCCGAACCGAGCAGCCGTCTCCGTCGCTGGGTCGATCATCCACATCTGCACCGTCGTCAACGGCGCCGCGCCCCCAGTTGACCGCGGAACGAGCACCCAGTCGTCATCGCGGCGCATCACCTTCACCGCCGCCGAAGTGGCATGACCGGCACACCAGAGCTCAACCCAGGGCGAACGGCTACGGGGCGCGAGTAGCCCTTCGAGCAGCGCCACAGACTCCATCTGAC
>DAMDHZ010000110.1:0-9146 GCA_032101665.1 Brachybacterium sp.
CCGCTCCTCGCGTGCGCCTGACGGCGATGGCCCACGGCGGCGGATGCGCGTGCAAGATCCCGCCCGGCGAGCTCGAGGACGCGGTCGCGGCCCTCGCGGGACAGCGCTCCGAGACGGTCATCGTGGGCCTCGACGACGGCGACGACGCCGCCGCGGTGCGGGTGCGGGACGACCTCGCGGTGCTCTCGACCGCCGACTTCTTCACGCCGGTCGTCGACGACGCGTTCGACTGGGGGCGGATCGCCGCGGCCAACGCGCTGTCGGACGTGTACGCGATGGGCGGCACGCCGATCGTCGCCATCAACCTCGTGGGCTGGCCTCGCGACGCGCTCCCCTACGAGCTCCTGCGCGAGGTGCTCCGCGGCGGTCTCGCCGTGGCCGAGCAGGCCGGCTGCCCCGTGATCGGCGGGCACAGCGTGGACGATCCCGAGCCCAAGTACGGGATGGCCGTCACCGGCACCGCACGGCCGGACCGGCTGCTGCGCAACGACGCCGCCGCGGCGGGGCTGCCGCTCACGCTCACCAAGCCGATCGGAGTGGGGGTGCTCAACAACCGCCACAAGGCCACGGGCGAGGTGTTCACCGAGGCGATCGCGACGATGACGGCGCTCAACGCCGAGGCCTCCCGGGCGGCGCTGGCGGCCGGGGCGCGCGCGGCGACCGACGTGACCGGCTTCGGGCTGCTCGGGCACCTGCACAAGATGATGCGCGCCTCCGGGGTCGCCGCGACGATCGACCGCTCGACGGTGCCGCTCGTCGACGGTGCCGCCGAGGCGCTGCGCGACGGCTACATCTCCGGCGGGACGCGCCGCAACCTCGACTGGGTGCGCCCCCACGTGCGGTCCGGGACGGGCGTGAGGGAGGAGGATCTGCTGCTGCTCGCCGACGCGCAGACCTCCGGCGGCCTGCTGGTCGTGGGCGAGGTGCCCGGATATCCCGTGATCGGGGAGACGACCGCCCCCCTCGACGAGGCACCCCCCGGCAGCGTGACGATCCGCTGAGGGGCCGCGCCACAGCCGTGGCCCGCGTCAGCCGGCGGTCGTGATCGAGTCGTCCGTGATGCCCCGGGCGCGGCGGGCGGCGAGGCGCGCCTTCTGCGGCTCGACCACGCGGCGCGGGTCCTTGACGGACTCGCGCCCGGCCTCGAGCACACCGAACCGGGTCAGGGCCGAGGCGGCGACCAGGGCGGCGCCGCTCGCGGCGGCGATCCAACGGTGGCGGCCGCCGAGCAGGGCGCCGATGCCGCCCGCGACGGCGAGGCGCTCGGCCCACGCCAGCTTCGCGCCCGCGGATCCCTCCTCGAGCGGCTCGGCCTCGAGCGGATGCATCTGTGCCTTCGTGTAGTGCATGCCGGCGAGATCGCCGGCGACGCCGGCGACGGCCAGCGCACGGGCGGGGCCGGTCTCGGCCGTCGGCGACAGCACGAGCTGCATGCCGCTCGCGGCCAGCGTCGCGGACGAGCCGAAGACGAAGGCCAGCCCGTGCCGTGACGCGTTCCAGGTGGGGACGGCGGTGTCGCCGAGCAGCACGGCGGTGTAGGTGGCCAGCGGCGCCCCGAGGGCGGCGGCACCGAGGGCGGTGGGGGTCTCGACCGCTCGCAGGACGCGGCGCAGGGGGCCGAGCGGCAGCCTCTCGCCGAGCAGGCGATCGATCTCCGCGGCCCCGGCCACCCCGGAGGCCGTCGCGAACGTCGCCAGGATCCAGGTGCCGACGCTCATCGGGGAGGTCGGCTTGACCACGCGCATCATGTGGAGGAAGCGCTCGGGCCGGCCGAGGTCCTCGATCAGGGCGGCGGTGCCGACGAGCACGCTGCCCAGGGCGGTCAGGCGGGCGTTGCGACGCATGGCCGTCCGCCCGGTCAGGCGGGCGCCCGCGCCGAGCAGGCTCGAGGCGCCCGCGAGGCCGCCGACGAACAGGTAGACGGCGATGGGCGACTCCCACGGGGGCGCCTTGACGATCGGTCGGCCGTAGTACGAGGTGAACTCGACGTCGTCGACCATGAACATCTCGCGGGAGCCGTCGCCCGTGCCGGTCTCCTGGCGTCGGCGGGGCGGGCGGTTCGCGCGCCGGCGACGCCGGGGCGGCTCGTCCGGACGGTAGGCGTCGAACTCGGAGAGGGTCACGAACGGGCTCCCAGGAAGGCGAGGGTGGTCGCCGCGAGCATGCCCGCGCCGGCCAGGGCGGCGCGCTTCCACATGTGCGGCAGGTCGGCGGTGGGCACCTGCGGGTCGGGCGGCAGCCCGTACACCTCGGGCTCGTCGAGCAGCAGGAAGACCGAACCGGTGCCGCCCACGCCGTCGCGGGGGTTGGCGCCGTACAGCCGCGCCTCGGTCATGCCCTGGGCGTGCAGCTGGAGCACGCGGTCCTGCGCCTTGGTGACCATGTCCTCGCGGCCGCCGAAGGAGATCGACGTGGTCGGGCAGGCCTTGGCGCACGCGGGGGTCTCGTCGTGCACGAGCCGGTCGTAGCACAGGGTGCACTTGTTGGCGGTGCCCTTGTGGGGCACGTCCTGTTCGACGCGGCCGCGGTCGCCCTTGGGCGAGACCGTGCCGTCGTCGCGGCGCTCGATCACGCCGAACGGGCAGGCACCCACGCAGGTCCCGCAACCGTTGCACACGTCGGCCTGCACCACGACGGTGCCGAACTCGGTGCGGAACAGGGCTCCCGTCGGGCACGCGTCGAGGCAGCCCGCATGCGTGCAGTGCTTGCACACGTCCGAGGACATCAGCCAGCGGAACTCGGGCGTGTCCGGCGGGGTGCGGTCCGCGCGGGAGAGATCCTCGTCCGCTCGGCCGCCGGGGGCCGACGCGCCCGTGCGCGGGCCGATCGTCGGCATCCCCAGGGACACGAGCGCGCGCCCGGACTCCCGGGCCTCCGCGATGCGGTCGGCGCCCTGCTCGACGAAAGCCACGTGGCGCCACGTGTTGGCCCCGAGCGCTCCGGTGTTGTCGAAGGACGAGCCCAGGATCTCCAGGGTGCCGTCCTGCGGGTTGTGGTTCCATTCCTTGCACGCCACCTCGCAGGCCTTGCAGCCGATGCAGATCGAGGTGTCGGTGAAGAAGCCCTTGCGGTCGTGGGTGTGGCCCCATCCCGCGTCGGCGGCGGGGTCCGCCTCCGGTCCCGAGAGCAGTCCCATCAGCTCTCCTCCGTCCCTCGCGTGTCGTCCGTCGGCCCCGAGCGGGCACCGTCCTGCTCCGCGTGCTGCTCGGAGAGGTCGAAGCTCGTGGCGATGTCCTCGCCCGTCGCGAGGTCCACGTCGTGGGCGCGGGTGCCCTCCGGGAAGTCCTCGGTCGTGTCCCGCTCATCGCCCGTGACGGGCGACACCCCGGCCCGGCGCTGGTAGTCGGCGACGAGGTCGAGCAGGGCCGGGCCGCGCGGGCGGCGACCCGGGACCACCGCGCACGCGGTCACCTTGGAGTTCTGGATCTGGGTGTTCGCGTCGAGGTTGAGCCCGATCAGGTCGTTGACGCTGTCGCCCTCGACGACCGCGTGGGAGCCCCGTGCCCAGTGGTACGGGATCCCGATCTGGTGGACCGTGCGACCGGCCATCCGGATCGGGCGGAACCGTTCGGTCACGAGCACCTTCGCCTCGATCGCCGAGCGCGCCGAGATCACCGTCGCCCAGCCGTACGGCTCGAGCCCGACCTCCGCGGCGAGCTGCGGGGAGACCTCGATGAACAGCTCCGGCTGGAGCTCGGCGAGGTAGGGCAGCCACCGGCTCATGCCGCCCGCCGTGTGGTGCTCGGTGACCCGGTAGGTCGAGAAGTAGTACGGATAGACGCTCGACCCCGCGCCCATGACGCCCGGGGAGTTCATGTTGTCCCGGGTCTGGAACACGACGCGGGTGGGGTTGCTCTGCTGGTCGTAGAGCGGGTTGGCGATGGCGGACTCGACCGGCTCGTAGTGCGTCGGCAAGGGGCCGTCGACCATGCCGGTGGGAGCGAACAGCCAGCCCCGCCCGTCGGCCTGCATGATGAAGGCGTCGTTCCCCGCGAGCGCCGCAGGGCCGCCCGCGGAGGGGTCCCCGGGATCATGGGGGTCCTTGCCGACGGGGAAGTCCGGGACGTCCTTGCCGGTCCAGGTCTTGGCCTCGGCATCCCACCACACGTACTTCTTGCGTTCGCTCCACGGCGTGCCGTCGAGGTCGGCGGAGGCACGGTTGTACAGGATCCGGCGGTTGGCAGGCCAGGCCCACGCCCATTCGGCCGCGGTCACGTCCTGCTCCCGGCCGGGCTTGCGACGCGCAGCCTGGTTGACGCCGTCCTTGTAGACGCCCGCGTAGATCCAGCAGCCGCCCGCGGTCGAGCCGTCGGCCTTCATCTCGGCGAACGCCGAGAGCGGCCGGCCCGTGTCGGGACCCTCCGTCACGTAGCCGTTGATCTCCTTGAGCACGGACTCGGCGTCCACCTCGCCGTGCTCGTCGGTCGGGTAGTCCCAGGTCAGATCGAGCAGCGGGCGATCGCGCGGGTCCGTGGAGTCCGTGAGCTTCTCGCGGATGCGACAGCCGAGGTCGTAGAAGAAGTCGAGCTCGCTCTGGCAGTCGCCCGGGGGGTTGACGGCCTTCTCGCGCCACTGGACCATGCGCTGGGTCTGGGTGAAGGAGCCTGCCTTCTCCGTGTGGTTGGCCGCGGGGAGGAAGAAGACCTCGGTGCCGATGTCCTCGGTCACGAGCTCGCCCGTCTCGATCTCGGGCCCCTCCTTCCACCACGTCGCCGACTCGATCATGTAGAAGTCGCGCACGACGAGCCACTTCAGGTGCGACATGCCCAGACGTTGCATGCGTCCGTTCGCCGAGCCCACCGCGGGGTTCTGGCCCATCAGCAGGTATCCCTCGACCTCGTCGGCGAACATGCCCATCAGGGTCTGGTACGTGCCGTGCGGACCGCTCAGCCGGGGCAGGTAGTCGTACGCCCAGTCGTTGTCCTTGGTCGCGGCATCGCCCCACCACGCCTTGAGCAGGTTGACGGCATAGGTCTCGGAGTTGGCCCAGAAGCCCTTCTGCTGCTTGCTCCCGATCGAGTCCACGTACTGCCCGAAGGTGTCGTGGGAGCCCACCTTCGGCATGGGCAGGTAGCCGGGCAGGAGGTTGAAGAGCGTGGGGATGTCGGTCGACCCCTGGATGGTCGCGTGGCCGCGCAGGGCCATGATGCCGCCGCCGGGGCGGCCGACGTTGCCCAGCAGCAGCTGGAGGATCGCGGCGGTGCGGATGAACTGGGCGCCGCCGACGTGCTGGGTCCAGCCCACCGCGTAGGCGAAGCACGTGGTCCGTTCGCGTCCCGAGTTCTCGGTGATCGACCGCGCGAGGTACTCGAAGTCGGCGCGCGAGATCCCGCACGTCTCCTCGACCATCTGGGGGGTGTAGCGCGCATAGTGGCGCTTCAGCACCTGGAAGACGGTGTGCGGATGCTGGAGCGTCTCGTCGCGCGCGGGTTCGCCGTGCTCGAGCGGCGGGCCGCCGCTGCCGAAAGCATGCCCCGCGCTCGTCTCGCCCGACGTCGAGTCGGAGACGTCGTCCCCGTGCTGCCGGGACGGGTCGTGGATGTGCTCGCCCTCGTGGTCGTCGCGGTTCTTGTACGCCCAGCTCGAGGGGTCGTACGCGCCCGTCTCCGGATCGAAGCCCGAGAACAGTCCCTCGAGGTCCTCGGTGTCCAGGAAATCGTCGGAGATGATCGTGGACGCGTTGGTGAACGCCGAGACGTACTCGTGGAACCACAGGTCACGACTCAGCACGTAGTTGATCACAGCGCCGAGCAGCACGACGTCCGAGCCGGCCCGGATCGGGATGTGCTTGTCAGCGTTGGCGGAGGTGCGCGAGAAGCGCGGGTCGATGTGGATGACGCGGGCGCCGCGCGACCGGGCCTCCATCACCCACTGGAACCCGACCGGGTGCGCCTCGGCCATGTTCGAGCCCTCGATGACGATGCAATCCGCGTTGGCCATGTCCTGGAGGGACTGGGTGGCGCCGCCGCGGCCGAACGAGGCTCCCAGACTGGGAACCGTCGCGGAGTGTCATATGCGGGCCTGGTTCTCCATCTGGATGGCCCCGCTCGCCGTGAAGAGCTTCTTGGCGAGGTAGTTCTCCTCGTTGTCGATGGTCGCGCCGCCGAGGCTCGCGATGCCCATCGTGCGGCGGAGCGGCCGCCCCCGGTCGTCGGCGTCCTGCCAGGTGCGGCGGCGGGAGGCGAGGAAGCGGTCGGCGATCATGTCGATGGCCGTGTCGCGGTCGAGGTCGGTCCAGTCGCTCGCGTAGGGCGCCCGGTAGCGGACCGTGGTGATGCGACGCGGGGAGTTGACGAGCTGCTCGCTCGCGGAGCCCTTGGGGCACAGCCGTCCCCGGGAGACCGGGGAGTCGGGGTCGCCCTCGATCTGGATGACCTTGTCGTCCTTGGCGTACACGAGCTGGCCGCAGCCGACGGCGCAGTAGGGGCACACGCTGCGGGCGACGGTGTCGGCGCTCGCGGTGCGCGGCGCGGTCTCCCGCGTTCGCTCGGAGGTGACCGCGCTCCCCCGCCCGAGCGGGTCCCCGGAGCGCAGCTGCCGGACCACCGGCCACTGGAGGAAACTCATGCGCGCCATGTGCCGACCCTACCACCGAGGACGCGTCCGCGCGGCCCGGAAAAGAGGCTCCCACCTGGGCAGACGCTTCGACGGCGACCTCAATAACGTCCTGTCGGCATTGCGAAAATGTGGACCGCGGTCAGCGAGCGGCTTCGGGGTCCTCGTCGCGGATCTGCTCGTGGTGACGGATCACCTCGGTCACGATGAAGCGCAGGAAGCGCTCGGCGAACACGGGATCCAGGCCGGACTCGACGGCGAGGGAGCGCAGGCGCGCAATCTGCTGCCGCTCCCGCGTGGGATCGGCGGGTGGGAGGTCGTGCTCGGCCTTGAGGCGGCCCACCCGCTGGGTGTGCCGGAACCGCTCGGCGAGCAGATTGACCAGAGCCGCGTCGATGTTGTCGATGCTCGCGCGCTCCTCGCCGAGCAGGGCCATGGCCCGCGCGGCATCGTGCTCAGAGCACCCCTCCCCCCGAGGTGCCGGGGTGGCCGTCATGCCGAGCGGGCCGAGCGCTCGGCCTCGGTCTGGGTGAGCATGAGTGGGGCGCGCCCGGTCGTCACGACGCCCTCGGTGATGACGACCTTGGCCACATCCTCGCGGGAGGGCAGGTCGAACATGACGGGCTGCAGGATCTCCTCGAGGATCGCCCGCAGGCCGCGGGCGCCGGTCCCGCGCTCGATGGCCCGATCGGCGATCGCCTCGAGCGCCGAGCGCTCGAAGTCGAGCTCGGCACCGTCGAGGGCGAACATCTTGCGGTACTGCTTGACGAGCGCGTTGCGGGGCTCGGTGAGGATCTGCACCAGGGCCGGGCGATCGAGGCTGGAGACGCTCGTGAGCACGGGCAGACGACCGACGAACTCGGGGATCAGCCCGAACTTCAGGAGGTCCTCGGGCAAGATCTTGGCGTAGATCTCCGCCTCCTCGAGCGGGGTGTGCAGCTCGGCCCCGAAGCCGATGCCGCGCTTGCCGATCCGCCCGCCGATGATGTCCTCGATCCCGGCGAACGCGCCGGCCACGATGAACAGGACGTTCGTGGTGTCGATCTGGATGAACTCCTGGTGCGGATGCTTGCGGCCGCCCTGGGGCGGCACAGCCGCGACCGTGCCCTCGAGGATCTTCAGCAGGGCCTGCTGGACACCCTCGCCGGACACGTCCCGCGTGATCGACGGGTTCTCGGCCTTGCGCCCGATCTTGTCGACCTCGTCGATGTAGATGATCCCCTGCTGGGCTCGCTCGACGTCGTAGTCCGCGGCCTGGAGGAGCTTGAGCAGGATGTTCTCGACGTCCTCGCCGACGTAGCCGGCCTCGGTGAGCGCGGTCGCATCGGCCATCGCGAAGGGCACGTTGAGCAGCTTGGCGAGGGTCTGGGCGAGATAGGTCTTGCCGCAGCCGGTGGGCCCGACGAGCAGGACGTTGGACTTGGCGACCTCGATGTCGTCCTCACCGTCCGCCTCGGGCGCGGGCGCCGCGTTCTGGCCGCTCAGCTTGTCTGCGGCGCTGCGCGCCGGCGCGACCGGCGCCTGCTGGGTGCGCGTGCGCTTGTAGTGGTTGTAGACGGCGACCGCGAGGGCGCGCTTCGCGGGTTCCTGGCCCACGACGTACTCCTCGAGGAAGGCGAAGATCTCCTGCGGGGTCGGCAGCGGTGCCTGCTGCTCGGCTGCGGGCTGGGCCGCTTCGATCTCCTCCGCGATGATCTCGTTGCACAGCTCGATGCACTCTTCGCAGATGTACACCCCGGGGCCGGAGATGAGCCGTTCCACCTGCTTCTGCGACTTACCGCAGAAGGAGCACTTGAACACATCGGCTCCATCGCTCGTGCGCGCCATGCTCGTCCTTTCGGGTCGGTGCGGGACCGCCGGTGCGGCCGGGCGCCGCGGGTGTCAACCTACCCCAGGGTGCCCACTCGGGCCGGGTCCCGCGCCGCGGGTGCGGAGCAGGCTCGGCCCGTGCGGAGCGGACTCGGCGAGGAGCTCGGGCCGACCCTTCGGATCGGGCTCCGCCCCGCGCCGGGGTCAGCGTTGGATCTTGGGGTGGGTGTCCTTGCGGGAGGCGAGGACCTGGTCGACCAGGCCGTAGTCGAGAGCGCCCTGGGCCGTGAGGATCTTGTCGCGCTCGATGTCGCGGCTGATCTCCTCCTTCGAGCGGCCGGAGTGACGGGCCAGCGTGTCCTCGAGCCACTCGCGCATGCGGAGGATCTCGTTGGCCTGGATCTCGATGTCGGAGGCCTGCCCGCCGCCGCCCTCACCGCCCATCGCGGGCTGGTGGATGAGGATGCGAGCATTGGGCAGCGCGAGGCGCTTGCCCGCCGTGCCGGCCGCGAGCAGGACCGCCGCGGCGGAGGCCGCCTGGCCCAGGCACACGGTCGTGATGTCGGGCTTGATGTACTGCATCGTGTCGTAGATGGCGGTGAGCGCCGTGAACGAACCGCCGGGGCTGTTGATGTACATCGTGATGTCGCGATCAGGGTCCTGGGACTCGAGCACGAGCAGCTGGGCCATGACGTCGTCGGCCGAGGCGTCGTCCACCTGCACGCCGAGGAAGATGATGCGGTCCTCGAACAGCTTGGTGTAGGGGTCCTGGCGCTTGAAGC
>DAMDHZ010000111.1:0-8966 GCA_032101665.1 Brachybacterium sp.
AACAGGACCCCTCTCGTGACCCTGACCTCCACGCCGGCGTCCACCGTGCTCGTCGACGACCCGGCCTGGTGGCGGCAGGCGGCCGTCTACCAGATCTACCCGCGCTCCTTCGCCGACGCCAACGGCGACGGCATCGGCGACCTGCGCGGGATCATCTCGCGCGTCCCGTACCTCCGCGAGCTCGGGATCGACGCCGTCTGGCTCTCCCCCTTCTACCCCTCGGCGCTCGCCGACGGAGGCTACGACGTCGACGACTACCGTGACGTCGACCCGGCCATCGGCACCCTCACGGATTTCGACGAGATGTCCGCGGCCCTGCACGGCGCGGGCATCCGTCTGATCGTCGACCTCGTGCCCAACCACTCCTCGGACCGCCACGCCTGGTTCCGCGAGGCCCTCGCCTCGCCGCGCGGGTCGAACGCTCGCGAGCGGTACATCTTCCGTGACGGTCGTGGGGAGAGCGGCGAGCTGCCGCCCTCGGACTGGGAGTCGATCTTCGGCGGCCCCGCCTGGACCCGAGTCGAGGACGGGCAGTGGTACCTCCACCTCTTCGCGCGCGAGCAGCCCGACTTCAACTGGAAGCACCCCGAGGTGCGCGAGGACTTCCTGACCACCCTGCGCTTCTGGTCCGACCGCGGGGTCGACGGCTTCCGCGTCGACGTCGCCCACGGCCTGGCCAAGGACCTGAGCGAGCCGCTGCCCTCGAAGGCGGAACTCAAGGCCCTGCCACAGCTGGACGGCACGCACCCGCTGTGGGACCGCGACGAGGTGCACGAGATCTACGCCGAGTGGCGCACGGTGTTCGACGAGTACACGCCTCCCCGCATGGCCGTCGCCGAGGCCTGGGCGCAGACCGCCGAGCGCCGGGCCCGCTACGCCCACCCCGGCAGCCTGGGCCAGGCCTTCAACTTCGATCTGCTCGAGGCCGATTTCGACGCGGGCGACTTCCGCCGCATCGTGACCGGCAACCTGGCAGAGGCCGCGGCGCACGGTTCGTCGATCACGTGGGTGTTCTCCAACCACGACGTCGTGCGCCATGCGACCCGCTACGCGCTCGCGCCCTCCGACGGCACGTCCAAGCGCGGCGCGGCATGGCTGCTCGCGGGCGGCCCGGCGGACGGGATCGACCCCGAGCTCGGCGTGCGCCGTGCTCGCGCGGCGACCCTGTTCGAGCTCGCCCTGCCCGGCAGCGCCTACCTGTACCAGGGCGAGGAGCTCGGGCTCCACGAGGTCGCCGACATCCCGGCCGAGCAGCGCCAGGACCCCTCCTTCTTCCGGGCCTCGCGTGAGCAGCTCGAGCAGGACGGTCCCGGGCGCGACGGCTGCCGCGTGCCGCTGCCGTGGACCCGCACGGGCTCGTCCTTCGGCTTCGGCGAGGGCGGGTCCCACCTGCCCCAGCCCGCCTGGTTCGGCGACGTCTCCGTCGAGGCCCAGGACGGGGTCGAGGGCTCGACCCTGACCCTGTACCGCGAAGCCCTGCGTCGGCGCCACGAGCTCGAGACCGCGGAGACCCTGACGTGGGACGAGTCGCTGTCGACCGGTGACGTGCTCGCCTTCGAGCGTCCCGGCGGCTGGGTCACCGTCACCAACTTCGGCGACGCCCCGGCCTCGGTCCCCGCGGCCGAGGTCCTGCTCGCGAGCGGCGAGGTCGAGCGCGGCCAGGACGGCGCGCTCGTGCTGCCGGGCGCGACCACGGTGTGGCTACGCCGCTGATCCGACGCGTGCGCTGACGGCCCGGCTGGGATCTCCGGCCGGGCCGTTCGCCGTCCTGCGCACCTCGCGGAGGACCGAAGGCCCGTGAGCGCGCTTTGGGCACGCCTAGCCTGAGGGCGTGAGTCCTGACGCGCACGACCCCGTCCCCGCGGCCCCCTCCGACGTCGACCCCGGCGTCCCCGTCGAGGTCGCGTCCCGGCCCGCTCCCGCCGCGACCCGCGGCCGG
This sequence comes from Brachybacterium sp., assembly GCA_032101665.1. Lineage (GTDB taxonomy): Bacteria > Actinomycetota > Actinomycetes > Actinomycetales > Dermabacteraceae > Brachybacterium. The sequence continues at coordinate 1,940 of DAMDHZ010000111.1, forward strand.
TGGCGCCGCGCGGCGGTCTACCGGATCCCCCCGGCGTCCTTCGGCGATGCGGACGGCGATGGCGTCGGTGCTCTCGCGGGCATCGCCTCGCACATCCCCTACCTGCGCGACCTGGGGATCGACGCGGTGCGACTCGATGTGGGCGCGAGCGCCCGAGAGGAGATCGGCGCGCTGGCCGCGGCGCTCCACGCCGTGCACCTCGGCCTGATCCTCGATGTGACCGGCACGGCGCGGGACGCCGTGCGTTCATGGGCCGAGCACGACGTCGACGCCGTCCACGTCGACGGCAGGCTCGAACCGGTCCGTGACGACAGCGGGGCGGCCGGCCCGCGAGACGTCGCGGCCGAGGCGTTCGATGTCGACCTGACGGGCGAGGAGTTCGAGGCGGCGGGACTCCGACGCACGATCGAGCAGGCCCTCGAGACCGCCCGTGTCTCCGGCACCGCGCCCACCTGGATGCTGTCGGGTCCGGACGCCGTGCGCCACGTGACCCGTTTCGCGTTCCTCCCGGGCATCGGCGCCGGTCCCGCGGCCCTCGAGCAGTGGCTGCTCGGCGGTGGTGACATCGAGGAGCTGCCGGTCGCCCTCGGGCTCGCGCGCGCTCGCGCCGCATCGCTGTTCGTGCTGGCGCTGCCCGGCTGCGCGTGCCTGCTCCAGGGAGAGGAGCTCGGGCTGCAGGAGGTCGGGAGCCTCCCGTCCTTCGGCGCCCTGTCGGTCGAGGCCGAGGCGTTCGATCCCGGCTCGACGCTCACGATGTACCGGGCGGCCCTCGCCTATCGCGCCTACCTCGCGGGCGAGGAGCCCCTCGACTGGGTCGACACCGGTCGCGACGACGTGCTGCACGTGCGCCGCGGCGCCTGGAACGCGGTCCTGCACACCGGCGTGGCGCCCTATCCGATGCCCGACGGGCGGGTGCTGCTCGCGAGCCGGGTGCTGCCCGATCCCGCCCGCATCCCCGCGGACACCGCCGTGTGGATCCTGGGCGCGTGAAGCCCCCGTCCCTGTGACCTCGGGGGATAACCCCCTTCACTCGCGAGCGCCGACTTGGGAGGATGCAGGCATGACGAACGTACCGACGCCCTCCCGTGACACCGCCCGGACGTGGGCGATCCTCTGTCACCTGTCCCTCATCATCTCCGCCGTGCTGAGCGCCGGGATCCTCGCCTTCGTGGGACCGCTGATCTTCTGGTTCCTCTACAAGGACAAGGACGCCCTCGTGCGCAACGCAGCCGCCGGCTCGTTCAACTTCGCCGTCACGCTGGTCATCGCGGGCGCGATCGCCGCGATCCTGCAGTTCACGATCATCCTCGCCCCGGTCGGCTGGATCATCTGGGCCGCCGTCTACGTCCTCGGCATCGTCTTCCCGATCCTCGCCGCGCTCGCCGCCTCGCGCTTCGAGCTGTACAAGTACCCGCTGACGCTCCCGCTGCTCTCGTGAGCGCGCCCGGCTCGTCGTCGGCGCCGCCGCTCAAGGGCCGGCGGATCGCGGTGACCGCCCATCGCCGCGCCGACGACCAGATCGCCGCCCTGACGCGCCAGGGCGCCGAGGTGATCCACGCCGCCACCATGCGGATCGTGCCCGTCGGCGAGGACGAGGACCTCCTCGCCGAGACCCGTGCCCTGCTCGACGCCCGGCCCGCGGCCCTGCTCGTGACGACCGGGCAGGGGTTCACCACGTGGCTCGACGCCCTGCCGCCGGACCTGCGCGACCGCGCCGAGGCGACGATCGCCGACGTGCGTGTCTTCTGCCGCGGCCCCAAGGCCCGTGGCGCCGTGCGCGGGCGGGGCTTCGCCGACCCGCCGGCCGCCCCCGACGAGACCACCGCATCCCTCGTCGACCTCGTGCTCGACGCCGGGATCCGCGACGTCCCCGTGGGCCTGCAGCGCCACGGCTACGTCGACGAGCGCCAGCTCGACCGGCTGCGCGGCGACGGCTGCACCGTGCACGTGGTGTCCCCGTACCGGTGGCGTGCGGGTGAGGACCAGACGGCCGTCGCCGCGATGATCGAGCAGATCATCGCCGGCGACGTCGATGCGGTGACCTTCACCGCCGGTCCCGCGGTCGAGGCGCTGTGGGCGAGCGCCCGTGCCGCGGACCGCCTCGAGGCGCTGCGCGAGGCCCTGCGCGACGGCCGCTGCCGTGCGGTCGCCGTCGGGCACGTCACCGCCCAGCCCCTCAGGGACGCCCGGGTCCCGGTGATCTTCCCCGAGCGCGAGCGGATGGGCGCGATGATCCGCCTGCTCACGGACACCCTGGCCTGACCGCGCGGTCGGGGCGGCCCGTAGGCTGGCCCCATGACCGTGTCCTCCCTGCGCGTCGGCTTCATCCCCGGCGTCGAGCCCGATCGCTTCGTCCGACGCTGGCGCACCGGCCCGCGTCCCGCGGCGCTCGAGGTCGTCCCCGTCCCGCTGTCGCGGCAGGAGGAGGCGCTCGCGACGGGCGAGATCGACATGTGCTTCGTGCGGCTCCCGCTCGCAGGACCCGGCCACGCCGAGCTCCTGCACCTGGTCCCGCTGTGGGAGGAGCGGTCCGCGATCGTGATCGGCGACGAGAACCTGCTGAGCCTCCTCGAGGAGATCGGCGACGACGACCTGGCCGACGAGGCGGAGGTCGCGCCCCGGCACGCCGACGACGCGGCCGAGCGGGTGGCCCAGGTCGCGACCGGCATCGGGTACGCGCGCATGCCGCTGTCGCTCGCGCGCCTGCACCACCGCAAGGACGTCGTCCACCGCCCGCACTCGGACGGCGAGGCGACGCGCATCGGCCTCGCCTGGCCCCGCGCCCTCGACGACGAGCTGCGGCAGGAGTTCGTGGGGGTCGTGCGCGGAAGGACGATACGCTCGTCCCGCTGACCAGACCTTCGAAGGAGGACGTGCCATGGCCGAGAAGATGAACGTCGAGAGCTTCAACCTCGATCACCGCACCGTGAGCGCGCCGTACATCCGGATCGCCGACCGCAAGGTGCTGCCCGCGGGCGACGTCCTGACCAAGTTCGACGTGCGCTTCACCCAGCCCAACGCGGCCCACCTGGAGTCCGAGACCGTGCACTCCCTCGAGCACCTGATGGCCGAGACGATGCGCGATCACACCGATGCGGTCATCGACGTCTCCCCGATGGGCTGCCGCACCGGGTTCTACGTGCTGCTCTCGGGGGACCGCACCCCGGAGGAGTTCGACCCGGTCCTCGAGTCCACCCTCCGGGACGTGCTCGAGGCGACCGAGGTGCCGGCCGCCAACGAGGTCCAGTGCGGCTGGGGAGCCCACCACGATCTCGAGGGTGCCCAGGCGGCCGCGCGATCGATGCTCGACGAACGCCTCACCTGGCTCCGCGTCGAGGCGTGAGCGACGCCGAGACCTCCGCCGCCACGTGACGCGGGCGCGCTCTCAGCGTTCGGCGAGGGTCTCGCGCACCGCTGTGAGCAGGCGCGCCGTGCGGGCGTCGGTCGCGATGTCGTCGACGCTCACGGCGCGGCCCTCGGGGTCGGCGAGCGGGACCCGCCAGTTGGGGTACTCCTCGTCGGTCCCCGGCTGGTTCTGGATGCGCCGCTCGCCCACGCAGTCCACGAGCGAGACTCCCAGGAGGAGTGACGGGGCGCGCGCCAGATGCCGGTGCAGGGCGACCACGGTCTCCTCGACGCCCGCGTGGGGGCCGAGCAGGCCCTCGGCGCGCAGCACGTCGAGCACGCGCTCCCGACCAGCCTCGTCGGCGGCGAGCTCCTGCTCGAGCGGACGCTCGAGCAGGCCGAGTTCGTGGCGCAGCGCCACGTGGTCGCCCGCGAGGTAGCCGGCCGTCGGCGGCAGGTCGTGGGTGTTGACGCTCGCCAGGCACAGGCGCCGGTAGGCCGCGGGATCGAGCGGGCCGCCCTCGGCGTCGTACTCGAACCACAGGATCGAGGTGCCCAGGATCCCGCGATCGGAGAGGTAGTCGCGGACCCACGGCTCGAAGGTGCCGAGGTCCTCGCCGATCACGAGGGTGCCCGAGCGCTGCGCCTCGAGGGCGAGGATCCCGATCATCGCGTCGTGGTCGTAGAAGACGTACGCGCCGTCGGCCGCCGAGTTGCCCTCGGGGATCCACCACAGCCGGAACAGGCCGAGCACGTGGTCGATCCGCAGGGCGCCCGCATGGCGCATGAGCGAGCGCAGCAGGTCGCGCCAGGGCCGGTAGCCGGCCTCGGCGAGCCGGTCGGGCCGCCACGGCGGCTGGTCCCAGTTCTGGCCCTGCTGGTTGTACTGGTCGGCGGGGGCGCCGACGCCGACGCCCTGGGCGAGGATGTCCCCGAGGCGCCACTTGTCGGCACCCTGCTGGGTGACGCCTACCGCGAGGTCGTGCATGAGGCCGATCCGCATGCCCGAGTCGGTCGCGGCGGCCTGGGCGGCCGCCATCTGCTGGTCGAGCTGCCACTGCACCCAGGCGTGGAACGTGACCCGCTCGGCGAGCTCCTCACGGGCCGCGGCGACGGCGGGGGAGCGGGGGTCGGAGAGCGCGGCGAGCTGCTCGTCGGTGTAGGTCGCGCGCCGTTCGAGGATCGCCGACCACAGCGCGAAGTCCTCGAGGCCCTGGCCCTCGCGCGCGCGGTACGCGTCGAACAGGGCCCGGCGGCCCGCCGTGAGCGGCACCGCGAACACCTCGGCGAGCGCTCGGTTCTTGCACGCGAGGATGCGATCGCGCTCGATCGTGTCGGTCCGCTCGTTGAGCGGGGCGACCTCGGCCCGGGCTCGCGCGACGCGCTCGCGGGCCGCGGCGGGCAGGTCGAGGTACTCGGGGATGTCCTCGACGCGCACGTACAGGGCGCTCGTGAAGCGCCGGGTCACGGGCAGGTAGGGGGACGGCTCGACGGGCGGCGCCGGATCGGAGGCGTGCAGCGGGTTGACGAGCAGGAAGTCGGCACCGTGGCGCTGGCCCAGGATCGCCGCGAGATCACGGGCGTCGCCGAGGTCGCCGATGCCCCACGAGCGCGCGGAGCGCACCGAGTACAGCTGCGCCTGGACGCCGAGGGCGCGACGCGCACCGAGCCGCTCGTGCACCGTCACGCGACGCGGGGTGACCACGAGGTCACAGGACTCCTCGCCCTGTGCGGTGCGGGCTACGAGGCGATGCCAGCCCAGGGGCAGCGCGGAGGGGACGGCGAAGCGGGCGCGGCCGCGACGACGGCCGTCGATCTCGACGGGCGGCGTGTCGTCCTCGATCTGGACGAGCGTGCGCCGGGTTCCGTCCTCGAGGATCGCCTCGAGGCTCACGGCCGTGCCGTGCTCGACCTGGACGGGGACCGCGACCTCGGCGTCCTCGCGCACGACCACGACGGGAGGGAGGGTGCGCAGCCACTGCTCCCGTTCGCGCTCGCGGCGGACCCGCTCGAGGTCGGCGTCCTCGCCGATCTCATGCCCGAGAGCCCTCAGCACCGCCATGAGCGTCCGGTCGGAGACATCACGCCGGATGCCGTCCCACCCCCAGTAGTCGGTGCCGACGCCGAGTTCGCGGGCGAGATCCCGCAGCGAGGAGGAGTCCAGAGCCATGTGGACCATCGTACGGTGACGCGTGGCCGGGCCAGCACCCGTTCTCGCGGGCGCCGACATCAGGGCCAGCTCGGCAGCCACATCCGCCAGTGCCACTGCGACTGAGGGATGACCTGGCCGGTCCAGATGGGCCAGAAGAAGGCGCTGACCATGACGATCAGCACGAGCAGGGACGCGACGAACAGACCGCCCGCGAGACGGCGGTCCCGCTCCGCCTCGCGCGGGCCGAGCAGGAGGCCCAGCACATACGCGAGGCACAGGACCAGGAACGGCTCGTACACGACCGAGTAGAACGTGAAGATCGTGCGGTGCATGTACATCAGCCACGGCAGATAGCCACCGGCGATGCCCGCGAGCGCCGCGAGCGCACGGCCGTCCCTCCACAGCAGCCCCATCACGAGGCACACGAGCACGGCCGCCGTGCCGAGCCACCAGATGAGCGGATTGCCCACCGAGGTGACCTGCGACGCGCACCGCAGGGCTCGGCAGCCCATCTCGCCGTAGTCGAGCTCGCGATAGTAGAAGTTCGTGGGCCGCAGCTGCAGGAGCCAGCCGAGCGGATTGGCCTGGTAGGTGTGGGGAGTGTCCAGCCCGACGTGGAAGGAGTACGCCTCGGCGTGGTAGTGCCACAGCGAGCGCAGGGCGTTGAGGACGGGGTTGCCGCCCGCATGGCCGTTGACCTCCGCCCAGTCGCGGAAGTAGCCCGTCGAGGAGGCGAACCAGCCCGACCACGAGGCGAGGTAGGTGACCAGGGCGCCGCCGACCATCACGAAGAACGCGGGGATCGCGTCACGGAACAGCCCGTTCTCCAGCCACCGGCGCTCGCGCACGCGGCGGCGCGCCCACCAGTCCCACAGCACGGTCATGATCCCGAACACGGCCAGCACGTAGATGCCCGACCACTTGACGCCGCACGCGAGCCCGAGCAGCACCCCGGCGCCGAGCCGCCAGGGACGCAGACCGCTGCGGATCCCGAGCACGGAGACCGCCTCGCCCGTCGCGGCGGCACGCGCGGAGACCACGGCGAGGCGCTCGCGGAAGCGGTCCCGGTCCAGCAGAAGGCAGCCGAATGCCGCGAGCACGAAGAACGAGAGCACCATGTCGAGCAGTCCCGTGCGGGACATGACGAGGTGGAGACCGTCGACCGCCAGGAGCAGGGCCGCGATCGTGCCGACCGCCGTGGAGCGGAACAGGCGACGGCCGATGCGTGCCAACAGGAGCACGCTGCACGATCCGAGCAGCGCGACGGAGATGCGCCAGCCCCACGGAGTGTCCGCGCCGAGCAGCGCCTCTCCGGCGCCGATCACCCACTTCCCCACGGGCGGGTGGACGACGTACTCGCCCTGCTGGAGATAGCTGTCGACCCGCCCCGCCTCCCAGGCCGGGTTCGGGTCGTCGGGCCATGCCATCTCGGTGCCGTTGTTCCACAGCGTGTACCCGTCCTTGACGTAGTACGTCTCGTCGAAGATCAGGGTGCGGATCGAGCCGAGTCCCCACAGCCGCAGCACGAGT
>DAMDHZ010000112.1:0-8945 GCA_032101665.1 Brachybacterium sp.
CCTCGAGGATGTTCAGCTGGATCTGCTTGCCGGTGAGCTTCTCGAGCTCACCGCGCAGACGCTCGGCCTCCGCACCGCGGCGCCCGATGACGATGCCCGGGCGGGCGGTGTGGAGATCGACGCGGACACGATCGCGGGTGCGCTCGATCTCGACCTTGGAGATGCCGGCACGCTCGAGCCCCTCAGACATGAGCTTGCGGATCGCGACGTCTTCCTTCACGTAGTCGCGGTACCGCTGCCCCTCCTTGGTGGAGTCGGCGAACCACCGGCTGGTGTGCTCCGTGGTGATCCCGAGGCGGAACCCGTTCGGATTGACCTTCTGGCCCACTGCGGGTCTCCTTACTTCTTCGCGGGAGCGACCACCACGGTGACGTGGCTGGTGCGCTTCTTGATCTGGAAGGCACGACCCTGAGCACGCGGCTGGAACCGCTTCATGGTCGGGCCCTCGTCGACGAACGCGGCGGAGACGACGAGCTCGCGCTCATCGAAGCGCTCCCCCGCCTGGTCCGCCTTGACACGGGCGTTGGCGATCGCGGACTCCACGAGCTTGAGGACGGGCTCGCTGGCGGCCTGCGGTGCGAACCGCAGGGTGTCCAGCGCCTCGCCCGTGCTCTTGCCACGAATCAGGTCCACGACGCGCCGGGCCTTCATGGGCGACATGCGGAGATACCGCACCTGCGCCTTGGCTTCCATTGCTGTCCTGCTTTCTCTTCGATTCGAGAGGGCTGTCATCGTCCGACCGCGGTCAGCGACGACGCCCCTTCTTGTCGTCCTTCTCGTGGCCCTTGAAAGTCCGCGTGGGAGCGAACTCGCCGAGCTTGTGGCCGACCATCGACTCGGTGACGAACACCGGCGTGTGCTTGCGACCGTCGTGCACGGCGAACGTGTGACCGAGGAAATCGGGCGTGATGACCGACCGACGGGACCAGGTCTTGATGACGTTCTTGGTCCCCTTCTCGTTCTGAGCGTCCACCTTCTTCTGCAGGTGGCCGTCGACGAAGGGGCCCTTCTTCAGGCTACGAGGCATGTCTCCAGGCTCCTATCAGCGCTTCTTGCCGGTACGGCGACGACGCACGATCAGCTTGTCGCTCGGCTTGTTCGGACGGCGGGTACGACCCTCCGGCTGGCCCCACGGGCTCACCGGGTGGCGACCACCGGACGTCTTGCCCTCACCACCACCGTGCGGGTGGTCGATCGGGTTCATGGCGACACCACGGACGGTCGGGCGCTTGCCCTTCCAGCGCATGCGGCCGGCCTTGCCCCAGTTGATGTTCGACTGCTCGGCGTTGCCGACCTCGCCGATCGTGGCGCGGCAGCGCAGATCGACGTTGCGGATCTCGCCGGAGGGCATGCGCAGCTGCGCGAAGCGGCCTTCCTTGGCGACCAGCTGCACCGAGGCGCCGGCCGAGCGGGCGATCTTGGCGCCGCCACCGGGCCGCAGCTCGATGGCGTGGATCACCGTGCCCAGCGGGATGTTGCGCAGCGCCAGGTTGTTGCCGGGCTTGATGTCGGCGGTCGGGCCGTTCTCGATCCAGTCGCCCTGACGCAGCTTCGCCGGTGCGAGGATGTAGCGCTTCTCGCCGTCCTCGTAGTGCAGCAGCGCGATGCGCGCGGTGCGGTTGGGGTCGTACTCGATGTGCGCGACCTTGGCCCGCAGGCCGTCCTTGTCGTGACGACGGAAGTCGATCAGACGGTAGGCGCGCTTGTGGCCGCCGCCGCGGTGGCGGGACGTGATGCGGCCGTTGTTGTTGCGGCCGCCCGACTTCGACAGGGGGCGGACCAGCGACTTCTCCGGCTCGCTGCGAGTGATCTCGACGAAGTCGGCGACGCTCGAGCCGCGACGGCCCGGCGTGGTCGGCTTGTGCTTGCGAATTCCCATGGTGGGTTTTCCTCAGACTCTCTAGACGGCTCTTCGATCCCGGGCGCCTCAGGCGACCGAGCCTCCGAAGATGTCGATGGTTCCGTCGACGAGGGTGACGATGGCGCGCTTGGTGTCCTTGCGCTTGCCCATCCCGAAGCGCGTGCGACGCGCCTTGCCCTGCCGGTTGATCGTGTTGACCGAGGCGACCTTGACGTCGAAGACCTTCTCGACGGCCACCTTGATCTCGGTCTTGTTGGCGCGCGCGTCCACGAGGAACGTGTACTTGCCCTCGTCCATCAGGCCGTAGCTCTTCTCGGAGACGACGGGGGCCAGCAGGATGTCGCGCGGGTCCTTGTTCAGCGTGGTCACTTGGACTCCTCCTCAGCGGCCGCAGCGCTCTTCGCCTGGGCGAAGGACGACGTGGGCACGGACAGGGTGGCCGAGGCGATGAAGTCCTCGAGCGCGCCGGAGGTGAACACGATGTCATCGGAGAGCATGACGTCGTAGGTGTTCAGCTGATCGGCGTACAGGACGTGCGCGTTCGGCAGGTTCCGCGAGCTGAGCGCGCCGAGCTCGTCGTCGCGACGGAGCACCACGAGCACGTGGTTGCGGACCGAGGCGGCCGACAGGGTCTTCAGCGCGGCCTTGGTCGAGGGGGCCTCCCCCTCGAGCAGGGCGCTCACGACGTGGATGCGGCCGTTGCGGGCGCGATCCGAGAGGGCACCGCGCAGGGCGGCGGCCTTCATCTTCTTCGGGGTGCGCTGGCTGTAGTCGCGCGGGACCGGCCCGTGCACGACGCCGCCGCCGGCGAACTGGGGAGCGCGGATCGAGCCCTGACGGGCGCGGCCGGTGCCCTTCTGCTTGTACGGCTTCTTGCCGCCGCCGGCCACCTCACCACGGGTCTTCGCCTTGTGGGTGCCCTGACGGGCAGCGGCCAGCTGGGCGGTGACGACCTGGTGGATGAGGGGCACGTTGGTCTGGACGTCGAAGATCGACGCGGGGAGCTCGGCCGTGCCGGACTTCGCACCGGTGGTGTCGAGCACGTCGACGGTCAGGTTCGCTGCCATCGGACTCAGGCCTCCTTCACGGGGCTCTTGGCGGCCGAGCGGATCAGCACGATGCCGCCCTTGGGGCCGGGAACGGCGCCCTTGACGAGCACGAGGCCCTTCTCGGCGTCGACCGCGTGGACGGTCAGATTCTGGACGCTGGCGCGCTCGTTGCCCATGCGGCCGGCCATGCGCAGGCCCTTGAACACGCGCCCGGGGGTGGAGGCGCCACCGATCGAGCCGGGCTTGCGGTGGTTGCGGTGCGCGCCGTGGGAGGCGCTCACACCGGCGAACCCGTGACGCTTCATGACGCCCGCGGTGCCCTTGCCCTTGGTGGTGCCGACGACGTCGACCTTCTGGCCGGCGCCGAAGACGCTCGCGTCGACCTCCTGGCCGACGGTGTAGTCGGCGGCATCGGCGGTGCGCAGCTCGACCAGGTGACGGCGCGGGGTCACGCCGGCCTTCTCGAAGTGGCCCTTGAGCGGCTTGGACACCTTGCGGGGATCGATCTGCCCGTAGGCGATCTGCACGGCGTCGTAGCCGTCGGTCTCGACGGAGCGGACCTGTGTGACGACGCACGGACCGGCCTGGACGACCGTGACCGGGACGAGCTTTCCGTTCTCGTCCCAGACCTGGGTCATGCCGAGCTTGGTGCCGAGCACGCCGGTGAGGGCGCGCGCACGCTGCCCTGTCAGTTCGTTGCTCATGTCCGGTTACCTCAGAGCTTGATCTCGATGTTGACGTCCGCCGGCAGGTCGAGGCGCATGAGCGAGTCCACGGCCTTGGGCGTGGGATCGACGATGTCGATCAGTCGCTTGTGCGTGCGCATCTCGAAGTGCTCGCGGGAGTCCTTGTACTTGTGGGGCGAACGGATCACGCAGAACACGTTCTTCTCGGTCGGAAGCGGCACCGGGCCCACGACCGTCGCACCCGCGCGGGTGACGGTGTCGACGATCTTGCGCGCCGAGCTGTCGATGACCTCGTGGTCGTACGACTTCAGCCGGATGCGGATTTTCTGTCCCGCCATAGCCTTGTTCGACTCTCTCTTCTACACACGTGCTGACATGACTGCTGGTCGCTCCGGCCCCCGAGGACGGGCGTGTCGACTCTCCTCCGGAGCACATGGGTGCTCCGCCGGATCACCTCCGGCCGTGACCAGCACGTCTGCGCCCGATGACTCGGCTTCCCTCGAACGATGCGCGTTCAACGGCGTGTGCACGCTGTTCGCATCCTCGGGACGGACCACATCCGGTGATCATTCGCCGCCGCAGGACGTGTGACCCTGCCGCGGAGAACGGAACCGGGCATGGCGGCCCGCGCAGACAACTCGAACAGTCTGCCAGGTCGGCCCCCGCCCTGCCAAGCGGGCCCGGCGGTGGAGCCGGTCACACGGGCTCGACTCCCGATGCTCGAGGGGACAGGCGAGGGCGCCGTCACGGCCGTGACCGGACGGCGCCCGTGCGCTCCCGAGCAGACCGGGTCACTTGTCGGTGCTCGGTCCCATCCCGCCCTGCAGCTGGCGCTGGAAGATCACGTAGACGATCAGCACCGGCAGGATCGTGATGGTCACCGAGGCGAACATGCCCGACCAGTCCGTCTGGTAGCCCTGCTGCGCCTGCATCTTGTTGAGGCCCTGGGCGAGCACCGACTTGGACTCGTCGGTGTTGAGCACGACAGGCAGCAGGAACTGGTTCCACAGGCCCAGGAAATTGAAGATCGTGACCGAGGTGAGGCCCGGCAGCGCCATCGGCACCATGATCTGGAAGAAGGTGCGGAAGTCCCCCGCCCCGTCGATCGCGGCGGCCTCGGCGATCTCCTCGGGCAGCTGCCGGAAGAAGGCGTACAGGAAGAACACCGTGAACGGCAGGGCGAAGCCCACATAGGTGAGGATCAGGCCCAGATAGCTGTCGGACAGCCCCAGGTTCTGGATCACGAAGAACAGCGGGACCACGGCCAGGAACAGCGGGAACGTGAGCCCGGCGATGAGGGCGTAGTAGATGATCCGCCGGCCCGGGAAGGTGAAGCGCGCGAGCACGTAGGAGCACATCGCGCCCAGCAGCATCACGAGCACGAGCGCGCCGCCCACCACGATGAGGGTGTTGACGAAGTATCGTCCGATGCCGGCCGTGTTCCAGGCGCGCATGAAGTTGTCGAGGTGCCAGACCTCGGGCAGCGAGAACGGCGTCGCGAGGATCTCCTGGGAGGTCTTGAACGAGCTGACGACCGTCCACAGCAACGGGAGCACGACCATGAGCGCCCAGATGGTCAGGATCGTGTGCGCGACGATCGAGAAGACCCGGTCGCCCGTGCTGCGGTGACGGCGCCGACGGGGCGTGCCGGTGGCGACGGCGGCGGTCGAGGTCGTGCTCATGCGGCGTCCTTGGATCGGGTGGCGAACAGGACGATCACGGCCATCAGCATCGTGATCAGGGCGAGCACGACGCCCATCGCCGAGGCGAGGCCGAACTGGGAGCGGCTGAAGGCGGTCTCGTAGAGGTAGCGCGAGACGACCTCGGTGCTCTTGCCGGTGCCGCCGAGCGGCGTCATGATGCTCACGTACACGAACATGTCCAGCGCCATGATCCCCATGTAGACGACGGCCGTGGAGACGTTCTCGCGGACCATCGGGAGGATCACGCCGACGGCCAGGCGCAGCCGGCCGCAGCCGTCGAGGCGCGCGGCCTCGACGATCTCGGCGGGCACCGCCTTGATGGCGGCGACGAACAGCACCATGTAGAACCCGACGAGGGACCACACCACCGCGGCCACGATCGCCGCCATCGCGAAGCGCGGATCGCCGAGCCAGCCGATCCCGCGGTCGAGCCCGACCAGTCCGAGCACGCCGTTGAGCAGGCCTCCGTTGGGCGAGTAGATGAACGCGAACAGGATGCCGACCACGACCGCGGGGATCACGTAGGGGAAGAAGCTGATGACGCGGTAGACGCTCGCACCCCGGATCCCGCGGATCTCGCCACGGCTGTCCCCGCCGACGGTCACCAGGATCGCGAGCGCGAAGGCGAGCGCGATCGTGATCGTCGGCAGCACGATCATGAGCACGAGATTGTGCAGGAGCGCCGTGCGATAGTGGGGGTCCTCGAAGATCTGGACGTAGTTGCGCAGGCCGACCAGATGGGTCTCGGCCGACAGGCCGCGCCAGTCGGTGAGCGAGTAGTAGAAGGCCTGCAGGAACGGTGAGACCACGAAGACGATGTAGACGAGCAGCGGCACACCCAGGCACAGCGCGAAGAAGGCGATGCGCTCGGGCGTGAGCCGCGCGCGACGCCCCCGGTTGCGTGGAGCGCTCGGGGGCGCCGCCGTGGGGAGGGCGGCCATCACTGGACGTCGAACTTCTCGATGCTGTCGTCCTCGCGGATCGTGTCGATCAGCTTCTGGCTCTCCTCGCGGACCTGGTCGGCGTTCTTGTCGCCGTTGATGAACTCGGTCCACAGCGGCTTGAGATCGGGACCCATGCCGTACCAGTCGTTGAAGTTGAAGTGGAAGACGTTGTCGCCCGCAGCCGCGATCATCGAGTTGACCGAGGCGAGCGCGGTCGAGCCGAAGGCGTCGTCGGGGATCGTGTCCTTGACGATGGTGGGCGAGGACGTGATCTTGGCGAAGTTCTCGCACTGCTCCTTGGAGAGCATGACGCGCAGGAACTCGAGTCCGCCCGCGCCGTTCTCGGCCTGGGAGGGCACGAAGAAGGGCTCGCCCGCGGTGCCGTGGATGGCCTCGAAGGGAAGCGCGGCGTCCCCGGACAGGAGCGGCACCGGGGTGCCGGTCATCCGGTAGTCCTCGGGTGTCACGCCACGCTGCTCGTTCTCGATCCACGAGCCGGACGGGTACATGACGGCCTTGCCGGTGACCCACTGGGTCTGCGCCTCGGTGTGCTTGATGCCGGCGCCGCCCGCGAGGAAGTAACCGGCCGTGATCGCGTCCTGCATCGCGTTGTAGGCGTCGACGACGCTCTGCTGCTCGAAGGCCTTGGCGTCGAGCTTGTCGAGGTTCTTCTGCACCTCGACGCCACCCTGCTTGACGGCCATCGACAGTGCGAGCTCCTGGAAGTAGTCGGCGGCGTTCTGGCCGCCCCACGCGAACAGCGCCTGGCCCGCGCCCTTGGCGGTCTCGCCGAGCGCCATCAGCTCGTCCCATGTGGTCGGGGCGCTCCAGCCGCGCTCCTCGAACTCCTTGGCGGAGTACCACATGGCGTACACCGTGTAGACGTAGTTGAGGGCGTAGAGCTTGCCGGAGTAGGTGCCGGGGGCGGTCGCGCCGGGCAGCAGCGAGTCCTCGACGGTGCCCCCGTCGACCGACTCCGCGCTCAGCAGCGCCTCGATCTGGGCGAGCTTCTTCTCGGTGATCAGAGCGCTCTGGTTCATGCTCTGCGCGCCCGAGTTGTCGAACAGGTCCGGCGGGGTGCCGCCGATGAAACGGGGCTGCAGCTCGGGCTGGATGTTGACGGTCGAGGAGACCTTGACGTCCGCGTCGGGATGCAGCTTCTTGTAACCCTCCCCCGCGTCCTTGGCGTACTGGTCGCCGTAGCCGCCCTTGAAGATGACGACGTCGACGGCGGCGTCGGACTTCACGCCGAAGGGGTTGTCCTTGGTCTTCTCACCGCCGCCGTCGGCGACATCGCCGCCCGCGTCGGACCCGTCCGAGTCGGAGCCGCCGCCGCCCGCGGCGCAGGCGGCCAGCGCGGTCGCGGAGGCCCCCGCACCCGCGAGGGCGAGGAAGCGGCGGCGCGAGGCGCCCAGACGGTCGGCGGGAGTCAGGGGCACGCTGGGGTCGTCCATGAAGGCCTTCTCTCATCATTGAGCGCGGCCCGCGGGCGCGAGGGCCGCGGGAGCCGTGATCCGGAGGTTCCGAGGATCCCCGGCGGGTGGACGCCCGCCGGTGTCGGCTGCGCCATAGCCTACGGCGGCCCGCGCCCGGCGCCTGCCGAATGGTCCGAGCGCACGGTTACGAATGGGTAACAGGCCGGGCGGCGGCGGTGGCGCGTGCACCCGGGGAGTGCGCACCGAGCTGGTCTAGTCTTCGGCCATGACGTCTCCGCAGAACTCTCCGCTCGACAACCAGCTGTTCCGTCTGAAGTTCCCCCGATCGCTCGGCGCCTACGGCACCTACGCCGAGGTCCAGGCGGTCGTCGACACCCTCGCCGACCACGAGTTCCCGGTCGAGAACACGATGATCGTCGGCACCGACCTCAAGCTCATCGAGCGCGTGACCGGGCGTCGCACCTGGGGGCGCGTGATCGGGGGCGGCGTGCTGAGCGGTCTCTGGATGGGCCTGTTCGTCGGGATCCTGTTCTCCCTGTTCACCGCGCAGGTGCTCACGACGGTGATCATGTCGATGCTGATGGGCATCGTGTTCTTCACGATCTGGTCGGCCATCTCGTACGCCTTGAGCGGCGGGCGCCGGGACTTCACGTCGATGACGGCCACGATCCCGATGCAGTATGAGCTGTTGGTCGAGCACAGCCACGCCGATCGCGCGCGCGAGATCCTCGGCGCCGCAGGCACCGGTCCGGCCGCGTTCGCGGGCGGCAGCGAGGCGGGCACGCCGGCCCCGGCGCCTGTGCCCGACCATGGCGGCTACGGACAGCCGCCGGCGCCCCAGGGCGACGGCCGCTACGGGCGGCCCGCGGCCGAGCCGGTCGCCTCGCCGGCCCTCGGCGGCCACGGCTCCCCCTCCGCTCCCGAGGGACCCGCGGGTTCCGACGGCGGGTACGGCCAGGTCGCACCTGATCCCCGTGATCGACCCGTGTACGGCCGACCGGCCGGCGGGGACGAGCCGCGCGAGCGCTGACGGTCGGCCGTCGGCACGACCGGCGGCCTCTGCCCCAGGAACCCAGGCATGCAGAAGGGCCCCGGACCAGTTCTGGTCCGGGGCCCTCGCCATGCTCCCCTCCGCGGAGGGGGCCGGTCACCTCGCGCGGGCGTCACGCCCGCGCGATCACTTGGTGATCTTGGTGACGCGGCCGGAGCCGACGGTGCGGCCACCCTCGCGGATGGCGAAGCCGAGGCCCTCCTCCATGGCGATCG
>DAMDHZ010000113.1:0-8790 GCA_032101665.1 Brachybacterium sp.
ATCGGAGTCATGAGCGCCACGCGCGTCTACTCGACCGCCGCCTACTGGGTCGCGGGGATCGTGGCGGTGCTGCTGTCGCTCTCGCCCAAGATCGGCGCGCTCATCAACACCATCCCACCGGGCGTGCTCGGCGGTGTGACGTTCGTGCTCTACGGGCTGATCGGGATCGTCGGCGTGCGCATGTGGGTCGACGGCCGCGTGGACTTCTCCCGCCCCAAGAACCAGATCACGGCGGGCGTGGCGCTCGTGGTCGGCATCGCCAACGTGACGTGGGTGTTCGACGGCATCACCCTGACCGGCATCGCGCTGGGCACGCTCGCGGCCCTCGCCGTCTACCACCTGATGGCGGGGCTCGGTCGTCTCACGGGCACCGACGAGGGCGCCGCGGCGGTGTCCGAGCCGGTCCTCCGCGAAGGCTGAGCCCGGGCCGGTTTCCCGCGGGGGATGGCCTCTCGGCGGTCGCCCGGGCCGGCGTCGAACGCGCTCGATTCGGGCGGTCTACCCGGCCTCGTGGGCGTGGACGGGACGCTGGTGATGTGCACTGGCGATATTGCCACAGCACATCACCAGCGTCCCGTCCAGAACACGTACCCGCGATACAGCAGCCCTTCCGACTGGCGCCACCTTCCGACCGGCAGTTCCGAGCGACCGGCGCCACCCGCGGACCGGCGGCGCCACCTGCCGACAGCCACTCGCCTCACTGCCCGCGCGGGCCCTCAGGCGTCGGCCTCCGACAGATACGTGATCTGCTGCTCGTTGACGAGGCGGTAGAGGAACGCCGCCATGGCGTCGCGGTTCATGGGTGTCCCGGGCCGATAGGTCCCGTCGGGCCACCCGGTCGAGATGCCCTCGGCCTTGAGCCACGCGATCTCGCGCGCGAACTGGCTGTTCGCGGGCACGTCCGAGAACGGCGCCGTTGTCGGCCGCGGGACCTCCGGCTCCCCGGCGTAGCGGTAGATGAAGGCGGCCATGGCATCGCGGTCGATCGCCTGGGTGGGCCGGAAGGTGCCGTCCGACCAGCCGCGGGCGATGCCCTGCTGGTAGGCCCAGATGATCGCGTCATAGTGCTCCATGCCCGGCTTCACGTCGCGGAACGGCTGGGTGCGCGGCGGCGTCACAGCGGGCGACCCGGCCAGGCGGTACAGGTACTCGGCCATCGCGTCGCGGCCCACCGGCGTGAGCGGGCGGAAGGTGCCGTCGGGGTAGCCCGTGCTGATGCCCTCGGCGCCCATCCACTCGATCTCGTCGAAGTACATCGTGCCGGGTGGCACGTCCGTGAAGCGCTGGGTCGGCTCGGCTCCCTGGGCCTTGACGAACACCGCGACGGTGCGCGCGGGCACGTGCGCCGTGCCCGTCGTCGCGTCCCATGACGCCGACTTCACGACCGCGTCCGACCCGTCCGCCTGGACGGGGGAGAGCACGTACCCCTCGCCCGCCATGTCGTCGATCGCCTCGTCGACGGCCTCGTCGGAGACGTTGAAGACCGTGACGATGCCGTCCAGCTCGGGATCGGCGTCCTCGCCCACGGTGTCGTCGATCCGCATCACGAGCAGACCGGGCGTCGCCTCGGGGCCCGCGTTGGGGAACGTCACCTTCTGCTCGATGAGCGAGGCGTCGCCGAGCGTGAACAGGTCGGAGGAGGAGCGCAGGCGCAGCAGGTCGAGCGTCTGGTCCGCCGAGGCGCCGATCGCCGCGGATCCCGGATGCAGCGCCTCGTCCTCGAGCATGGGGCGCATGAGCGGCCACGCCTCCCCGTTCTTGCCCTCGGGCGGCAGGCCGCGCCCGAAGCCGTTGTCGCTGCCCGTCCAGTCGATCGCGTTGAAGTGGTCGCCGGAGTCGTAGGAGTCGCGATCGAGCGACTTCGAGCGCAGCAGATCGGTCCCGCCCGCCCAGAACGAGGGTGACTGGCCCAGCGCCGTGGTCGCGAGCGAGAGGGTGTTCATGCGCACGCGGTCGTCCATGGACGTGTCCTGAGGCAGCTTCCACACGTTCATGTCGAACAGAGTCTCGTTGTCGTGCGCGTCGACGTAGTTGACGGACTCCTCGGGGCGACTCGCGTACCCGGCGGGCGCCCCGTTGTAGTCCACCTCGGCGCCCGTGACGACGGCGCCGGAGGCGTCGGTGAAGCGGTAGTCCTTAAGGTTGCCCGCGAGCCCCAGGCGCACGAGGTCCGTGCGATGGCGCAGATCGGCGAGCTGGGTGTCGGCGGAGCCCTCGGCGTCGTCGTTGGGATCCGTGTAGAGCCCGTTGCCGAAGCCCTGATGGGTGCGCTTGTCGACGTCGAAGGGGCTTCCCCCGTGGACGCCGTCGCGCAGCCGGTCGTTGAACGCCCCGATCGAGGTGTCGTCGAGCTGGCCCTGGGTGGCCTGGGTGAAGCGCGCGTTGTCGGCGACCTCGCCGAAGTTCCAGCCTTCCCCGTACAGGTAGACCGAAGCGCCGTCCACCCCGTCCTCGTCGAGCGTGAGGTCGTCGAGCGCCGAGCGGATCGCGAGCATGTTCTCGCGCGAGGAGTGGCCCATGAGGTCGAAGCGGAAGCCGTCGACGTGGTAGTCCTTGGCCCACATCACGGTCGAATCGACCATGAGCTGCTCGGCCATCGCGTGCTCGGTGGCGATGTTCTGGCAGCAGGTCGAGGTCTCGACGGAGCCGGTCAGGCTGAGGCGCTGGTAGTACCCGGGCACGACCTGGTCGAGCACCGAGGTCTTCTCCTGGCCCGAGGCGGCGGTGTGGTTGTAGACCTGGTCGAGCACGACCTGCAGGCCCATGTCGTGCAGGTCGCCGACCATGGAGCGGAACTCGGTCGTGCGCGGGCCGCCGGACTGGTGGCCCGTCGTCGCATAGCTGCCCTCGGGCGTCATGTAGTGGAACGGGTCGTAGCCCCAGTTGTAGGCGTCCTGCGAGGCGACGGCGGCGACGGCGGCCTGCTGGGCGGTCGACGAGGGTCCCGCGTCGGCCGGGATCTGCGGGGTCTTCTGGAGGTCCCGGTCCTCCTCGATCGAGGCGATGTCGAAGGTGGGCAGCAGGTGCACGGTCGTCATGCCCGCCTCGGCGAGGGCGCGGAGCCGCGTGGTCCCGTCGGCGCCGGCCTCCCCGAACGCGGCATAGGTGCCGCGCTCCGCGGCGGGGACCGTGGCGTCCCCCACCGAGAAGTCCCGGACGTGCATCTCGTAGATCGTCTGATCGGCGAACTGCTCGACGACCGGGGTGGGGGTGTCCGCCCAGATGTCCGGCGCCCAGCGCGGATCGTCGAGATCGAGGAGCACCGAGCGCTCCGAGTCGAGCGTGAGGCCCACCGAGTACGGATCGGTCACGAGGTTGTGGTGCAGCGCGTCGAGGGAGGGGACGTACACCTCGACGTCGTAGAGGTAGGAGCGGTCCTCCCAGGACGCGTCGCCCGTCACGGTCCAGGTGCCGTCGTCCTCGCGCGTCATGGCGACCGTCTCGGGATCAGCGCCGTCGGCGTCGAACACCTGCAGGGACACCGAGGCGGCGGTCGGCGCCCAGAGGGTGAGCGTCGGCACCCCGTCGGCGAAGCGAAGGCCGAGGTCGTCGCCCCGGCGGGCCGCGTCGGCGTAGAGGTCGTCGAGCACGCCGGGGATCTGGAGGCCCGTGAAGACCTGCACGGCACCGTCGGCGTCGCGCTGGATCACGGCGAGCTGCCCTCTCAGCGCCTCGCCGAGGGCGTCGCGGTCGACCCCGCTGAGGGAGAGGGCGGTGAAGCCCGCCAGGTGCCCTCGGTTCTCGAGCTGCGCGGCCGACAGCCCCGCGTCGTCGCGCGCGAGCGTGCCGAGCCGGGTGCCGCCCGTGACGGTCCCGTCGGCCACCGCGAGCCCACCGGTCGGGGAGGACCACAGCTCCCAGCTCGCACCGTCGGTCACCCGATCGGTCGGCCAGGCGATCGTGGTCGCGTCGAGGAGGTGCCCGAGCTGCTGACCGGTCCCGTCCACGGGCGGGTCCGCGACGAGGATCTCGAGCACGTGGGTGGACAGCGTGTACCGGAACGTGACGTCCTTGCCGGCCTGCGTCGCGAACGTGTAGTTGGCGCCGCCGGGATCCCCGTCGGTCCCGTAGTTCTCGTCCCACGAACGACCGTGGGCGACCTTGACCTCGTGGCTCCCCGCGGGGATCGCGGTCGTGGAGAGGGTGAACACGCCGTCGCCGTCGAGGTCCTGCATCCACGTGCTCATGCAGTCGGGCATCCAGTCGGCGGCGCAGCCGAGCTCCTGGTCGAACGAGCCGGGAAGCGTGATCACGGGAGTGGTCGCGGTGTCCGTGAGGTAGTGCGTCGCGGGGTCGTACCAGAAGGTGATCGCGCCGCCCGCGTGCGTGACCGCGAGGTTCTCACCGCCGGGCACCCCGCCCTGGCCGTAGCTCTCGTCCCACGACCCGCCGATCGCGACCTTGTACTCGTAGTCGCCCTCCGGCAGCTCGTAGGTCGCGGTGTACAGGCCGGACGCCTCGTCGAGGGTCAGGGAGGTGTCCGCGCAGTCCGGCTGCCAGTCGCTCGCGCACCCGAGCTCCGTCTGCAGGTCACCCGCGACGACGACCTCGGCGGGGTCCTCGGCGAGCGCGGCCGGTGCGGCGACGAGCAGGCCGGCGACGGCCACGGCGAGGCTGCCGCCGATCGCGACGGCACGGCGGGCGAGGGGGAGCAGCGGGGAGGGCATGCGGGACTCCTGTGTCCGGGCGGGGCCCGTTCGCCGGTCGCGCGGCGACGCGGCGGGGCGGTGAGGGTGAAGCGGGGGAGGGTGAGGGCGGGCGGCGATGCCCGGTCCGTCGAGAGTACGTGCGGCCCGTCTCGCCTGCAAGAGAACTGAAAGGTTTGCAAGAATTTGCGGGACTGCCGGTCGTCAGCGGGTCGCCGCCGCCAGCAGCTCGAGCACATGGCGGTACGGGCGGCCCGTCGCCGCGACCATCCCCAGCTCGCACGTCCGGTTGGCGCTCACGTACCACGCGGTGGCCCGCGCGCCGACCTCGGCCGCCTCGGGCCGCGTGGCCGCGGCCGTCAGCTCGGGATGCAGCATCCCGCGGTCGCCCGCATAGCCGCAGCAGCCCCAGTCGGTCGGCAGCACGACCTCGTCCGCACACGCCGCGGCCACGGCGACGAGGTCGTCCGTCGCCCCCAGGTGGGTCGTCGAGCACGTGGGATGCACGGTCACCGAGCGCACGGGCGAGGTCACGTCCAGTCGGGGAAGGAGCACCCGGCGCGCGAAGGTGACGGCGTCGATCACCTCGACCTCCGCGTCGGCCATCGCGCCCCGCACCCCCTCGGTGCACGAGGCGGCGTCGACGATCACAGGCACGCCACCGTGGCGCGCGCTCGCCGCGCCGAGCACCTCTCGCACCCGACGATGCATGTCCTCCGTGGCCGTCGTCATCCCCTTGGACGAGAACGGCGTCGCGCAGCACAGCGAGGCCGCGTCGTCGGGCACGACGAGGCGCACTCCCGCCCGTTGGGCGAGCACCGTGAGCGCCGCCCCCACGCCCTCGGTCTCGCCCGGCGCGCCGTCGGGACCGAACATCGTGTGCATGCACGAGGGCAGGTAGACCGCGGCGGTCGCCGCGCCCGTCAGACCGCGACCGCCGGCGTGGCGCCGCCGGCCGCCGCGGCGCGGCAGCTCCGGACGGTAGGAGGGCACGCGATCGGTCCCGACCACGGCGCGCGCCGCGGCCGTGGTCGCGCGAGGGAGGGGCGGGGGCAGGGCCCCGGCGACGGTGACCGCCGTCGAGGCGGCCCGGGTCGCCGTCTCCCAGTGGCCGGCCGCCATGCCCCAGACGGCGTCCTCGACCGGGCCCACCTGCTCGGCGCGCAACCGCCGCACGAGATCGCCCGTGTTGATGCCGACCGGGCACGTGGTCACGCACATCCCGTCCGCGGCGCATGTGGCCAGTCCCTCATAGTCATAGGCCTCGACGATCGCGGCGGCCGTCTCCCGATCACCCCGCTCGCGGGCGAGCGCGAGGTCCCGGCGCAGCACGATCCGCTGGCGCGGCGTGAGGGTCAGGTCACGGCTCGGACACACGGGCTCGCAGTAGCCGCACTCGACGCAGCGGTCGGCCTCCTCCTCGATGGGGACGACGGGCTTGAGGTCGCGCGTGTGGGCGGAGGCGTCGTCCGTCAGCAGCACCCCGGGGTTGAGGATGCCGGCAGGGTCCACCAGGCGCTTGATCTCGCGCATCACCTGATACAGCTCGGGCCCGTACTGCCGCTCGACGAACGGCGCCATGACGCGGCCGGTGCCGTGCTCGGCCTTGAGGTTGCCGCCCTGGTCGAGCACCAGCTCGACCATGTCCCGCGTGAACGCTTCGTAACGCGTATGCCCCTCGCCCAGCTTCTCGTTGAGCAGGAAGTGGATGTTGCCATCCTTTGCGTGACCGAACACGACGGGGTCCTCGTAGCCGTGGCGGACGAACAGCTCCTGCAGTCCCGTGCAGGTCGCATCGAGTGCGCCGACGGGCACCACGACGTCCTCGAGCAGCGCGGTCGCGCCCGTGGGACGTGCTCCCGCGACGGCGGCGTACAGCCCGTTGCGCGTGGTCCACAGGGCCGCGCGGCGATCGGCGTCCTCGGTCATCGTGAGCGGTGCGGCGAGCTCGAGCGTGCGGGCGAGGCGGCCGGCGCGCTCGACGGCCTCGGCGAGCGCGCCGTCGGTGTCGGCGCGTTGTTCGACCAGGAGCGCGGCGTGGTCCTCGACCTCGAGACCGGCGATCTCCCGTGGGACCCGGGCGAGGCGCTGGGCCACGCGCAGGGAGCGGGCGTCCATCAGCTCGACCGTCGCGAAGCCCGCCTCGACGATGTCGGGCAGGGCGCTCATGGCGGCGTGCAGCGAATCGAACGCGAGCAGCCCGGTCGCGGTGCGACGAGGGATCGGCACGGTCCCGAAGACCGCCGAGGAGACGAAGGCGAGCGTGCCCTCGGAGCCGACCACGAGATGGGCGAGCACGTCGGCCACCTCGTCGAAGTCGAGCAGCGCGTTGATGCCGTAGCCCATCGTGTTCTTCAGCGCGAAGCGCTCCCGGATCACCCTGGTCGCCTCGGGGTCCGCGCGCACGCGCGCCATCAGGCGGCTCAGCCCCTCGTGGAGGGCCGGCTCGTCGTGGCGCAGGCGCGCGCCCGCGTCGGGGAGCGCGGTGTCCACGACCGTCCCCGTCGGCAGCACGAAGCGGAGCGACTCGAGCGTCCGGTAGGAGTTCTCGGTGGTGCCCGCCGCCATCCCCGACGAGTTGTTCGCGATCACCCCGCCGATCGTGCACGCCGTCGCCGAGGCCGGGTCCGGGCCCAGTCGCCGCCCATGGCGCAGCAGGTGGGCGTTGACCCGGCCCAGGGTCGCACCGGGACCCACCCGCACGCGACGCCCGTCGTCGAGCACCTCGATCTTGGCGAAGTGGCGCCGCACGTCGGCGAGCACCGCGTCCGACTGCGCCTGCCCGGACAGGCTCGAGCCGCCAGAGCGGAACGTGAGCGCGCGGCCCGCGGCGACGGCCTCGCGCAGCAGGGCCACCACCTCGGCCTCCGAGGCGGGGGTCGCGACGGCCTCGGGGATCAGCAGGTAGTGGGAGGCATCGTGCGCGAGGGCGTGGCGCCGTGCGAGCGAGGTGTCGAGCAGGGGACCGTGGAGCGCCGTCGGCGATGACGGCTGGGGGCGAGCCATGGAACCACGCTAGTCCTCGACCTCAGCCCTCGTGCGAGCTCCGCAGCATGAGCAGCGACTCGAGCCACGGATGATGGGCCGAGGCGAGGGCGACGGCGCCGTCGGCGATCACGGCGAGGCCTGCGACGGCGAGGATCGCCGCGAACACGCGCAGCAGCCCCCGGCGCCGGGGGCCGAAGAACGCGCCGAGCCGGGCCAGGATCCGTTCGTGCGCGCCGAACAGGGAGGCGACGGTGACCGTCGCGAGCGGGAGCTGGTAGATGACGTTCCACGCGACCAGCAGCGCGATCTCCTCGAGCACACTGGGCACCTGCATCGCCATCCCGACGGCGACCGTGAAGGTCGGGTCCGCGTACGTCGTGAGGCTCAGCAGCAGCCCTCCCGTCGCGAGCGAGCCCACCTGGTCGCGCAGGTTGCGCTGGCGCGGCTGCGGGATGCGCTCGGCGTTGCGCCGCTGGAACAGGGCGAAGCCGATCAGAGCGGCGCCGACGACGAGCTGGATCACGGCGAGCCAGGTCTCGGAGCCGAGCACGGGGGCCAGCCACCCGCCGACGATGCGCAGCAGCGGCTTGAGCAGCAGCGTCACGGCGATGACCGAGGCCGCGTAGGCGCCGACGAAGGCGAGCAGGTGCAGCGGACGCATACCCCGGGCGAGAAAGGTCGCGGCGATGACGCCGCCGAGGACGTCCATCGTCACCACGGCCATGCCGAAGAAGGCCAGCAGGCCGAGGGCGGTCATGGCGCCGACCCTACCGGTCGCCCTCCGGGCCGCCCCAGGGGGTTGTCCCCCCACTGATCCCGGGGGTCGACGTCACCGCTGGCTAGACTGCCGTCATGTCCTCGACGACGCACGACGCCCTGGTCCGCCGCCCGTTCGAGGGGATCGCCGCCGAACGCGACCTCGTCGCCATGCGTCAGCTGATCCCTGCCGCGACCATGGCCGCCTCCACCACCGCCGAGCACGGCGCGGCGCCCGTCACGATCGCGACGGTGCTGCCGATGGCGTGGCCCGCGGTGCGACGCAGCGATGGCAGCATCGTGATCGGGCTGCAGGCCTCGGTGCCCGGCGGCGACCTCTCACGCGCCTTCGGGCAGGCCATCGTCCAGGCGCTCGCCGCGGCCCCCGGCACTCCGATCG
>DAMDHZ010000114.1:0-8773 GCA_032101665.1 Brachybacterium sp.
CTAGCCGCGCTCGCGACATGCCACCGGCCACCGGTCCACGCGGGCGGCGTGACGTCCGCCGCGGAGGAGGCCGCCGGGGAGGGGAGGGTCAGCCCTTGACGCTGCCCTCCTCGACCCCGCGGAAGAAGTGCTTCTGCAGTGCCGCGAACAGGATGATGATCGGGATCAGCGCGATCATCGTGCCCGCCGCGATCACCCGCGGATTGGCCGAGAAGTTCGAGCTCAGGTACTGCATGCCCACCGTGAGCGTGTACTTGTCGGGATCCGAGAGGACGACGAGGGGCCACAGGAAGTCGTCCCATGCGCCGATGAAGGCGAACAGGGCCACGACCGAGACCATGCCCCGCACGTTGGGCCACACGATGTGGCGCAGCCGCTGGAGCGTCGTGGCCCCGTCGATCGTGGCCGCCTCGAGGGTCTCCGGCGGGATCATCCGGCACGCTGCCGCCATGAGCAGCACGTTCACGGCCCCGATCGCGCCGGGGAGGAACACGCCCCACAGGGTGTTGGCGAGCCCGAGCGACTTCACGGTCAGGTACTGGCTGGTGAGCGTGACCTCGCCGGGAAGCAGGAGCGTCGAGAACAGGATCACCATCACGACGGCCTTGAAGCGGAACGTGAGGCATCCCAGCGCGTAGCCGCCGAGCGTGGAGAACAGGATCGTGCTCACGACGGTCCCGACGCCCACCAGGAGCGAGTGCCACGCGTAGTCGAGGACCGGGATGGTGCGGAACACCTCGGTGTAGTTCGAGAGCGTGAACTGGTGGGGGATGAGATCGGGTGGGAAGCCGTAGATGTCCTCCCGTGCACCGTGTTGCTCTACTGAACTAAAACGGTATAGTGAGAATAGTCCGGCGATCCTCCGGAAGCAAGGCCTCTCCATTAGGCCTCTCAGAGGTCGCAAAGCCTCAGCGACGCGGCGGAAGGGTTGGCGGGCACGCGCCCGGTCTCCTGGCTGTAAAGCGCATTAGCCCTCACCGCCGTGAGGTCGACGAGGAGGGCGGCGCGAGGACGCGACGCTGCCGCTTCCGCCTCTGCGACCCCCCACTACCCGTCCTGGAAGGATGTACCCATGACTCCCGCCCGATCGCTCCGTTTCGGCGCCAACTACACGCCCTCGTCCCGCTGGATGCACGCCTGGCTCTCGCTCTCCCCGGACGCGGTCCGCCGCGACTTCGCGGCGCTCGCCGAGCTCGGGCTGGACCACGTGCGCATCTTCCCGCTCTGGCCGCTGCTCCAGCCCAACCGGACGCTCGTGCGCGAGGAGGCCCTCGACGACGTGCGGACCGTCGTCGACCTCGCCGCGGAGTTCGACCTCGACGTGAGCGTCGACGCGATCCAGGGGCATCTCTCGAGCTTCGACTTCGTGCCGTCATGGCTCGCGACCTGGCACGACCGCAACATGTTCACCGATCCCGACGCCCTGAGCGGGCAGGTCGACCTCGTGCGAGCGCTCGCCACCCGCCTCGCCGACGCGGAGAACTTCCTCGGCCTCACGCTCGGCAACGAGGTGAACCAGTTCTCGGACCGGACCCACCCCCATCCGTGGCCGATCTCGACCGATCAGGCCCGGACCTGGCTCGAGACGCTGCTCGATGCCGCCGACTCGGTCGATCCCGCCCATCCGCACGTGCACAGCGAGTATGACGCCGTCTGGTACATGGACGACCACCCCTTCGTGCCGGCGCACGCGAGCGGGCTCGGCGCCATGACCACGATCCACTCATGGATCTTCAACGGGACCGCGCAGCGCTTCGGAGGACGGTCGACCGCGTCCGACCGGCATGCCGAGTACCTCATCGAGCTCTCGCGCGCCTTCGCCGCGGACCCGGCGCGGCCCATCTGGCTGCAGGAGGTGGGTGCGCCCTCGAGCTGCCTCGAGCCCGCGCAGATGCCGGACTTCCTCGAGGCGACCGTCCGATCCGCCGCGACCACCCAGGACCTGTGGGGCATCACGTGGTGGTGCTCGCACGATGTCTCCCGCTCCCTCGCGGACTTCCCGGAGCTCGAGTACTCGCTCGGGCTCATCGGCGAGGACGGGGTGGCGAAGCCGATCGGCCGCCGCTTCACCGAGGTCATCGCCGAGCTCCGTGCGGGCGTGCAGGCCCCCGCCCGGACCACCGCGATCGAGATCGCCGTCGACGACCACGGCCTGCCCCTCAGCCGTGCCGCCCTGGGCCCGCGAGGGGCTGTGTTCTCGACCTGGCTGGACGCCCTCGAGGCCGGCCGCACGCCGACCTTCGTGCTCTCGACCGCGGATGCCGCCGCGCGCGCGGCCCGAGGCATCACCGAGGTGATCGTGCCCGAGGACACGACCACCGAGGCTCCCTACGACCCCATGAACACCGTCGTCTGACCCGGAGGCCGCGCGCGCTCAGGCCGCCCCCGCCGCCTCCCGGGTCCGGGAGCGCGGCGGGGAGGTCCGCTCCGGCGGCGCGGTGGACTCGCGCACGCTCAGCGTGGGCTCAGGCCCCGGTGCGCTCGCGACGATCCCGTTGCTGTCGATCTGCGCGAGGAGTCGACCCGCGGCGAGCGCGCCGAGCTCGAAGGTGTCACGTGTGAGGCTCGTGATCGACGGATGCATGAGCTCGGCGATCACGGAGTCGTCGAAGGAGGCCACGGAGACGGCCTCGGGCACCGCGATGCCCATCTCCTGGGTCACGCCCATCCCCGCGGCCGCCATCACCTCGTTGTCGTAGACGACCGCCGTGGGGCGGGGGCGCGCGCTCAGCAGCCGGCGGGTCGCGGTCGCGGTCGCGCTCGGCGAGAAGTCCGTCGCGATGCTCGTCGTCACGATCGCGTCGCCGTCGTCCCCCAGCGCATCGAGCACCTCGTTGCGCAGCCGCGTGTGGAGCAGATCTGCCGGCCCGCTCACATAGGCGATGCGGCGATGCCCGAGGGCGGCGAGGTAGTCGAACAGGACGTGGGCGGCCCGGCCGTCGTCGATCCACACGCTCGCCTGCTCGCCGGGGGCCGCCGGGGCGCTGCCCACGACCACGGCCGGCAGGCCCATCGAGCGCAGCGCCGTGAGGCGCTGATCGTCCTCGCGCGGGTCGATCACGATCACCCCGTCCACCTGCCGCGCGCTGTGCCAGAGGCGGTAGGCCTCGATCTCGTCGTCGAGATCGCGGGCGATCCTCATCTGCATGGACGTGCGGGTCTCCGACAGACCGTCCTGGATGCCCGAGATGAGGCCGACGAAGAAGGCCTCCGCGCCGATCGTGCGCGCCGGTCGCTGGATGACGAGGCCGATCACGCCGACTCGGGAGCCACCGAGGGCCCGCGCGGCATAGCTCGGACGCCAGTGCTGCTCGTGCGCGATCTCGAGGATGCGGCGACGGGTCTTCTCGCTCACCCCCGGACGACCGTTGAGGGCGAAGGAGACCGCTCCGGGGGACACGCCCGCGAGCCGGGCGATGTCCGAGATGGTGACCCGCTTCGCTGCTGCCATGACCTGATAGCCTACTACGCGCTATAGCGATTTAGTCCGCTGTTCTCTGGTGACGACGAGGTACTCCCCATGCACGACGACACTGCCCTGACCATCGGACGCGTGACCCGTGTCCTGACCGAGCGCGTCCGCCCCGCCGTGCAGTCGGCGTCGGTGCCGCTCACCGTGACCCAGAACGTCCTGCCCGGCGAGCCGATCGCTCCCGCCGAGGGCATCGCGGGCACCTACGAGCCCTACACGGTCGGCACGAGCTGGGGCCCGGCCTGGGGCACCACCTGGTTCCACGTCGAGGGCGAGGTCCCTGCCGCGTGGCAGGGGCGCCGCGTCGAGGCGGTCATCGACCTCGGCTTCGACGTCAACCTGACGGGCTTCCAGTGCGAGGCCCTCGTCTACCGGCCCGACGGGACGCCCGTCAAGAGCCTCAACCCGCGCAACCAGTGGGTCGGCGTGACCCCCGAGGCCGAGGGCGGCGAACCGGTCGACCTCTTCCTCGAGGCGGCCTCGAATCCCGTCCTGCTGGGTTACCACCCCTTCCTGCCGACCCAGGAGGGCGACGTCCTCACGTCCTCTCCCGAGCCGCTCTACCGCACGCGCCGGATGGACCTCGTCGTCGTCGAGCCCGAGGTCGCCGAGCTCGCCCTCGACCTCGACGTGCTCCTCGAGCTGCAGGCGGAGCTGCCCCCGACCGCCCCGCGGCGCATGCGCATCCTGCAGGCGATGGACGATGCGCTCGACGCCCTCGACCTCCAGCGCATCCCGGAGACGGCCGCCGCGGCGCGCGCCGCGCTCGCCGACGTGCTCGCCTCGCCCGCCGAGGCGAGCGCGCACCGGATCGCCGCGGTCGGGCACGCGCACATCGACTCGGCGTGGCTGTGGCCCGTCCGCGAGACGATCCGCAAGGTCGCCCGCACCGTCTCCTCGATGACGACGCTGCTCGAGGACGAGCCCGACTTCCTGTACGGCATGTCGAGCGCCCAGCAGTACGAGTGGCTGAGGCGCCACCGCCCGGAGGTGTACGAGCGTGTCCGCGAGGCCGTGGCCGGCGGGCGCTTCCTGCCGCTGGGCGGGATGTGGGTCGAGAGCGACACCGTCATGCCGACGGGCGAGTCGCTCGCGCGCCAGTTCTCCTACGGCCAGCGCTTCTTCGAGGAGCAGTTCGGGGTGCGCTCGAGCGGTGTGTGGCTGCCCGACAGCTTCGGCTACTCGCCCGCGCTGCCGCAGCTCATGCGCCGGGCGGGCTTCGCCTGGTTCTTCACCCAGAAGATCTCGTGGAACCAGCAGAACGTCTTCCCGCACCACACCTTCTGGTGGGAGGGCATCGACGGCTCCCGGACCTTCACCCACTTCCCGCCCATGGACACCTACAACTCGCAGCTGTCCGGGCTCGAGGTCGCCAAGGCGACCCGCCAGTTCAAGGAGAGCCGCGTCGCGGGCACGTCGATCGCTCCGGTCGGCTGGGGCGACGGCGGCGGCGGCACGACGCGCGAGATGGCCGGCCGCGCCCGGCGCCTGCGCGATCTCGAGGGCAGCGCACGGGTCGAGTGGAAGCACCCCGACGCGTTCTTCGAGGACGCCAAGGCGGAGCTGCCGAACCCGCCCGTGTGGGTCGGCGAGCTCTACCTCGAGCTGCACCGCGGCACTCTCACGAGCCAGCACGGGACCAAGGCCGGCAACCGGCGCGCCGAGCAGGCCCTGATCGAGGCCGAGCTGTGGGCGGCGAGCGCGGCCGTGCGGCTCGGCACGCCCTACCCTGACGACGAGCTCGACGAGCTGTGGAAGCAGCTGCTGCTCCACCAGTTCCACGACATCCTGCCCGGCACCTCGATCGCGTGGGTCCACCGCGAGGCCGTGGCCCGTTTCGCCGAGGTCGTCGACGGTGCCCGCGCCATCTCGACGCGCTCGCGCGAGGCGCTCGCGGGCGAGGGCGACCTCGAGCTGGTGTTCACGCCGCACGCCCTCGGCGGTCCCGTGCCGCTCGGCGCCGCGGAGGCCCCGCCGGCCCGGGCCGCGGCGACGGTCGAGCCGGAGTCGGGCGGCTTCCGCCTGTCCAACGAGCTGGTCACGGTGCTCGTGAACGCCGAGGGCCTCGTCACGTCCGCGGTGGACCGCGCCACGGGTCGCGAGGCGATCCCGGCGGGGCGCCCGGCCAACCTGTTCCAGCTCCACCAGGACTTCCCCAACATGTGGGACGCCTGGGACATCGACCGCTACTACCGCAACCGCGTCGAGGACCTCACCGACGTCGCGGAGATCCGCGCGGAGGTCGTCGACGGCACGGCACGGCTCGTGCTCGTCCGCGCGTTCTCGGCCTCGCGGATCGAGCAGACGATCTCGCTCGCACCCGGCTCCCGCACCCTCACCCTGCGCAACGACGTCGACTGGCACGAGACGGAGAAGCTGCTCAAGCTCGCCTTCCCGCTCGACGTCATGGCCGCGCACACCGAGGCCGAGACGCAGTTCGGCTTCCAGGCACGCCCGACGCACGTCAACACGAGCTGGGAGGCCGCGAAGTTCGAGACCTCGATGCACCGCTTCGTGCTCGTGCGCGAGGAGGGCTTCGGGGTCGCGCTGGTCAACGACTCGATCTACGGCTACGACACCTCGCGCGACGCGACCGAGGACGAGGGCGTCACCACGACCGTGCGGCTCTCGCTCCTGCGCGCGCCCCGCTTCCCGGATCCGGACACGGACCACGGGCGCCACGTCATCACGGCCGGCCTCGTGATCGGCGCCGGACCCGCCGAGGCTACGGCCGAGGGCATCGCCCTCAACGCCCCGGCGACCCGCGTGCGCGGTGCCGCTCGGGTCGACCCGCTCGTGTCGGTCACCGGTGAGGGCCTCGTGATCTCGAGCGTGAAGCTCGCGGCCGACCGGTCCGGGGACGTCATCGTGCGCGTGTACGAGGCGCTCGGACGCCGCGCGCACGGTACGCTCGAGGTCGGCTTCGAGCACACCGGGATCCGCGAGGTCTCGCTCATCGAGGACGAGCTCGAGGGTGCGCGCACGGGCGGCGAGCTGTCGCTCACGCCGTTCGAGGTGCGGACCCTGCGCATCGCCCGCTGAGCCCCGCTGACGTCGGCTCGCGGACCGTGAACTCGGCAGACGGTCCGCGAGCAGGTTCCGGCGTCCGATCCGGCGGTGATGTCCCCTTCACACCTCGTCGGCGGTCTGCCGGGTCGGGTCCCACGAGACGAGCGAGCGGTCACGCCATCCCCGTCGGCGCACCGCGTCGAGCGCCTCCCGGCGGGCCGCGGGGGAGAGGCGGTCGAGGTAGAGGCGCCCGTCGAGGTGGTCCACCTCGTGCTGCAGGCAGCGCGCGAGCACGCCTCCGGTGTCCTCGACCTCGACGGGACGCCCGTCGAGGTCGGTGCCCGTCACGCGCGCTCCGCGATGACGGACGGTCGGGAAGCCCTCCCCCGGAACGGACAGGCAGCCCTCGAGCGTCTGCTCGTCCAGCTCGAGCGGTCCGAGGCGCTCGAGCACCGGGTTGATGACGTGCCCCGTGCGCAGCTGCCCGTCGGCATCGGTGCACGAGTACACGAAGAGGCGCCAGCGCGCCCCCACCTGCGGGGCGGCGAGCCCCGCGCCGTCGGCGGCCTCGCACGTCTCGATCATGTCGGCGACGAGCGTGTGCAGCTCCGGGGTGACCTCCCGGACCTTGCGCGCCCGCTGGTCCAGGGCACGGTGGCCGATGATCGTGATGGGCCGGATGGTCATGAGTCCTCTTCGGGGGCGGGGGCGGGGTCGGGACGGGCGGCGTCGCGGATCGCCCGCGCGGACCGCGCCGAGGGGTTGACGGCGAGCAGACTGGACGCGTCCACGACCCACACGGAACGGGGACGCCGCAGGGGCTCGCCCGTCCGGACCGCCTCGACGACCTCGCGTGCGGTCTCCTCGTACTCCTCCGCGGTGGTCTGCAGGAACTCCAGGGAATGGCTCGCGTGCGGCTCCAGCACGATACGGTCCCACGCCGCGAGCCCGAGGGCCAGCTGGCGGGCGCGCAGGAACTCGGCGTCGAGCGCGGCACCCGCCACGATCACGATGTTGGCGAGCCACAGCAGCAACAGGATCCCGATCAGCCCGTTGAGCGCCGTGAGCACCTCGGAGAAGCGGGTCGCGAGCGAGGCCAGGCGTCCGACCACGAGCGCCGAGCCGAACAGCACGAGCACGCTCAGCACGGAGCCGAGGGTCATCGGCCGATATCGCGGGAGCCGCACGTTGGGGAACAGGTAGTAGGCGAGCGAGACCCCCAGGATCAGCAGCACGAGCAGCACGGGCCACTTGACGAGGTTCCATGCCGCGAACGCGCCGCTCGGAATCCCCGCGTACGCACCGAGGCGCTGGGACCACTGCCCGCCGATCGTGACCACGAGGGTCGCGAACACGACCATCGACACGATCACGAGCGTCTCGCCGAACACGATCGTGCGGAACCACAGGAACGGGCGTCCCTCGCGCGTGTCGTACACGCGGTGCAGGGCGCGGTGGAAGGCGGCCACCCCGTTCGAGGCGGAGATGAGCGCGCCGATCGTGCCCAGCAGGAACGCGGTGAGCCCGCCGCCGGTCCGGGCCATCGACAGGATCACGCGCTCGTACGGCTGTGGATCCACCGACGGGAAGATCTCGCTCACGAGGTCCCCGAGGGTGTCGACGGTCTGCTGCTCGATGCCCATCAGACTCACGAGCGAGACCATCGCGATGGCCGCCGGCAGCACCGACAGCAGCGTGTAGAAGGTCATGGTCCCGGCGACGTCCCACACCTGGATGTCGAGCAGGCGGATGCGCACGCGGCGCAGCACCTCGAGCACGCTCATCCGGGGACGGGCGAGCGTCACCTCACGACGGGGAGCGCGGCGGGCCACGACGGCGACCGGGAGCGGAGGGGCGAGGGCTCAGCGGCGGCGGACGGCGCCGACCAGCCGCCACGCGGCGGGCAGCAGGAGGGCCGCCGCGACGGCCTTGACGACGTCGCCGATCAGGAAGGGGACGACGCCGAGCAGGATCGCGGTCGGCAGGTCCGCGCCGGTGGCGACCATGAGCCACGGCACCCCGGCGACGTAGACGAGCCCGGTCGCGACGGACGCCGCGAGTCCCGTGCGGAGCACGGAGCGGTCCGCGCCGCGTCGTGCGGCCCAGCCGAGCGCGACGCCCGCGAGCAGGTAGCCGACCACGTAGCCGAAGCTCGCGGTCGCCACCCCGCTCGTCGCGCCCTCGGCCAGGACCGGGGCACCGACGGCGGCGAGCACCAGGTACAGGCCGATCGAGGCGAGCCCCCGGGCGGGGCCGAGGGCCGCGCCCACGAGAAGGGCGCCGAAGGTGCCG
>DAMDHZ010000115.1:0-2924 GCA_032101665.1 Brachybacterium sp.
TCAACTCGCTCCTGCAGATCCTCGAGGACGGTCGCCTGACCGACTCGCAGGGCCGCGTCGTCGACTTCAAGAACACCGTCATCATCATGACCACCAACCTGGGCACCCGCGACATCGCCAAGGGTGTGCAGGTGGGCTTCCAGGCCGGCGGTGACCTCTCGACCGACTACGAGCGCATGAAGGCCAAGGTGCACGAGGAGCTCAAGCAGCACTTCCGCCCCGAGTTCCTCAACCGTGTCGATGACGTCGTGGTGTTCCCGCAGCTGTCGCAGGAGGAGATCGTCGAGATCGTCGACCTCATGGTCGGCAAGCTCGACACGCGTCTGGCCGAGCAGGGCATGACGCTCTCCCTGACGCCCTCGGCCAAGGCGCTGCTCGCCGAGAAGGGTTACGACCCCGTCCTCGGCGCCCGCCCGCTGCGCCGCACCATCCAGCGCGACATCGAGGACGCCCTGAGCGAGAAGATCCTGTTCGGCCAGGTGCACTCGGGCGACGACCTCGTCGTCGACGCACGCGGCGAGGGGATCCTCGGCGAGTTCGTGTTCAGCCGTCGCAGCGAGGACGGGACGCTGAGCCCGATCTCCGAGGACGTCGACATCGAGTCGATCACGCAGGCCCGAGCCGAGGAGCTCACGCATCCGGACGCCGAGGCCGAGGGCACGGGGACCGATCGGATCACGCCCGAGGCCGGGCCCGCCGACGGCACGGAGGCGCGCCGCGAGGACGGCTCGGACTCCACGACCCGGACCAGCCTGTCCTGATCCGCGCCGTCTGACAGGAAGGAGAGGTGCGCGCCTTCGAGGCCTGGATCACCACCATCGCGGATGCGTGGTGGGTCCACCTCGTCGTGCTCGGCCTCTCCTTCCTCGACGGCTTCTTCCCGACTGTCCCGAGCGAGTCCGTCGTCGTCTCGCTCGGCTCGCTGTGGTCGTCCTCGGGCAAGCCGTCGATCATCCTGCTGGGCCTGGCCGCTTGGGCCGGCGCGTGTCTGGGTGACAACGTCGCCTATGCGATCGGTCGTTTCGTGGGCTGGGACCGCTTCCGGTTCTTCCGCGAGGGTCGCGGGCGATCCGCCGTCGAGGCCGCCCATCGCGGTCTCCGGCGCCGCGCGCTGCTGTTCCTCATGACGGCGCGCTACATCCCCTTCGGCCGCACGGCCGTCAACCTCGTGGCCGGGGCTCTGCGCTACCCGCACCGCCAGTTCCTCCACCGCGACCTGCTGTCCACCTTCACGTGGGCGGTCTACTCGGTGACGATCGGTGCCGTGGCCGGCCAGTGGTTCGAGCACAACAAGACCCTGGGCATCGGCGTCGCCCTGGTGGCCGCCGTCGCCATCGCCCTGATCGCCGACCGCGTCGTCAACGTCGTCCACCGCGTGCTCGATCGCCGCGCCGACGCCCGCGAGGCCGCAGAGGCGCGGAACGAGGATGCCTCGGGCGACGAGGGGTCCGGCGACGGCCCCGACGACGAGTCCAGTCCCGAGGTGGCCGCGAGGAGAGCACCATGACCCACCGCATCCGTCCCGCCCTTCCCGCCGATGTGCGCGGGATCGACGCCCTGGTCCAGCCCCTGGCCACCGAGCAGATCCTGCTCGGCAAGGACATGGTCGCCTACTACGAGGCGGTCCAGGAGTTCCTGGTCGCGATCGACGAGGAGACCGGTGAGCTCATCGGCTGCGGCGCCCTGCACGTCATGTGGGAGGACCTCGCGGAGGTCCGCACGCTCGCGGCCCGTGCGGACCAGCGCGGCACGGGCGTCGGGCATGCCCTGCTCGAGGCCCTGCTCGAGCGGGCCCGTGCGCTCGGCCTGTCCCGCGTGTTCTGCCTGACCTTCGAGGTGGAGTTCTTCGAGCGCCACGGCTTCACGGTGATGGCCGACGACGGGGTGGATCCGAGCATCTACATGGAACTGCTGCGATCGGTCGACGCGGGCGTGGCCGAGTTCCTGGACCTGGCCCGGGTCAAGCCCAACACCCTGGGCAACACCCGGATGATCCGCCGCCTCTGAGCATTCGGGGCGGCCTCAGGGCAGGGAGACCTCGCCGCCGCGATCGACCGCGAGGCCGTCGGCCACGAGCGTCGTGAGGCATCGCTCGACCCGGGCGGGATCGGCGGCGTCGAGCGCGTCGAGGGTCTCTCGCTCTACGAATTCGTCCGCGCGCAGGCGTGCCATGATCATCCCGCGCAGCTGACGGTCGGTGCCCTCGAAGGGCTGGACCCGGCGGCGGGCCTCGGGCTGGTCGGGGAGGCCCGCCGCGAAATAGGCGCAGCCGTGGGCGGCGAGCGGGCACACATCGCAGTGTGGCGTCCGGGAGGTGCACACGAGCGCCCCGAGCTCCATCGTCGCCTGGTTCCAGCGGACGCTGCGCGCGATGTCGCGAGGCACGCACGCCGCGACGAGCGCGCGCTCGGGAGCGCTGTAGGACGCGGAGGGATGCTGGCGCCCGCCCACGGCGCGGGCCAGGAGCCGTCGGATGTTGGTGTCGGCCACGGCGGTCCGCTCCCCGAAGCCGAAGGCGCCGACCGCGGCGGCGGTGTACTCGCCGATGCCCGGCAGTGACCGCAGCTCCTCCGGGCTCGAGGGGACCCGGCCGTCGAAGTGCTCTTCGATCGCGCGGGCGCACTCGTGCAGGCGCAGTGCGCGGCGGGGATAGCCGAGCCGATCCCAGGCCCGCAACACGTCGGCCACGGGAGCGGCGGCGAGATCCGAAGGGGCCGGCCATCGCCGCATCCACTCGCGCCAGCGGGGGAGGACCCGCACCACGGGCGTCTGCTGGAGCATGATCTCGGAGACCAGCACGCCCCACGGCGTCCGGTCGTCCCGCCGCCACGGCAGGTCGCGCGCCGCCTCCTCGTACCACGCGAGCACGGCGTCGACCGCGTCATCGGCGAGCGGCGTCTGGAACGGAACGGGCGAGGGCGTGG
>DAMDHZ010000115.1:2934-8589 GCA_032101665.1 Brachybacterium sp.
AGGAGGGGGGCACGGCGTCCGAGGGTAGCGCGCGTCGCAGCGCGGACGTCAGCGGTGGGTCATAGGCCGGGGCCGCGATCGGTCGGTGCGGAGCCGCTCTGGGCGCGGAGCAGGTCGCGGATCTCGGTGAGCAGCACGACGTCCTCTGGAGCGGCCGACTCCTCCTCGGCAACGCCGCGGCGCTTGCGGTCGAGCTGGCGCGCCGTGGCCATGGGCATCACGAAGACGAAGTAGACGACGGCCGCGGTGATGAGGAAGGAGATCACCGCCGAGAGGATCGCGCCGAAGTCGACCACGGTCTTCGGGTTGGTGATCTGGAAGGCCAGGCCGTTCACGTTCTGTCCACCGAAGACGTTGATGACCGGCTGGATGAGGTGATCGACGATCGAGGTGATGAGGGCGGTGAACGCGCCGCCGATGACGACGCCGACCGCAAGATCGATGACGTTGCCCTTCATGACGAAATCCTTGAAGCCCTTCATGGGTCTCCTCCTGGGGAAAGGTGCGTACCGGTTGCCTCCGAGGAGGCGAGGAGAAACCTACCGGACCACGGTCACGACGACCCATCCCTCTCGTGTCGCGTGCGCCGCTGCGGCGCTGTCCGCCGGCTCCACGGCGAGCAGTGCCGTCGTGGTGGAGCCGGGGTCACCGGCAGGGGAGATCCCGTCCGGAGCGTCGGCCTCGGCGTCCTCGACCACGGTCGCGGAGATGTTGCGGGTCACACCCGGATCCGCCGTCGACGCGAGCACCCGGACGCGGCAGCCGGCCGTGAGATAGGGCACGAGCGCAGTGTCGACGGGAACGGCGATCACCTCGAGCCCCGCCGGGACGCCCGGATCATCGGCGTCACGAAGGGAGGTCGAGGCGACGGCGGCGCCGGCGGCCACGGCCGTCACGAGGCGTCGCCCCTGCGCGCCCACGGGATCGTCCAGCGCGGCGTCGGGAGCGAGCGCCGCGGCGACCTCGGCGACCTCGAGGTCGCCCGGGCCCAACAGGCGCCCTGCGGGCAGATCACGTGCGGCGACCACGACCGGGACGGTGCGTGACGACGCCGGCGCGAACGCCGGGAGCACGAGCGCCGCGACGGCCACGAGCAGCAGGAGCGTGAGCATCCGGCGTCGACGCCGGAGCGCGCGACGGAGATCCCGCAGGCGGTCGGGGGAGAGGAGCCGGGCCATGGCACGACGCTAGGCAGCGACGACCCTGCCGCCTCGCATCGCCCCGGGCGCTGTGGACTTCACCGACGTGGGGAGGGAAGACCTCGTGCTGTCAGACGGCGGGCGTCGGCGTCGGCACCGACGAGGCCGAGGACGACGACGCGGGGCTCGACGCGGCCGGCGTGCTCGCGGCGCTCGACGCGTCCGTCGAGTCTGCCGAGCCGGAATCCGCGGCGGCGGACTCCGGGCTGCTCGCGGCGCCCGTTCCCTTCGTCCCCGAGTCGGTCGAATAGAAACCGGAACCCTTGAAGACGATGCCGACCGAGTTGTACACCTTGTGCAGGGCGTCCTGGCCGCAGCTCGGGCAGGTCACGAGCGCGTCGTCGCTGAAGCTCTGGCGCAGCTCGAAGCGATGTCCGCAGTTCTTGCAGGCGTAGACATAGGTGGGCACGGGGATTCCTCCGGAAGCGCTGATGGGCCGGGCGCAGGCCGCTCGGACCTCACGCACCGAGGGGGAGCATACAACCGGGCATCCCCACCAGGCCCTCCCACGTGAGCACCGCCTCGACGGGCACGTCATGCTCTTCGCGATCGAGCGCTCCTGCCTCGAGCAGCTCGGAGGGATGGACGACGGCGACCACCGGTACCCCCGGGCGCCGGTACAGCAGGGCGCGGTCGTAGTAGCCGCCCCCGTGACCGAGTCGGGTGCCCGAGCGATCGACCGCGAGCGCGGGAGCGAGGATCAGATCGGCCCGCGCGAGAGCGTCCGGGCCGTGCCGCACCCCCGGAGGCTCGTCCCCGAAGCCACGTCCCGGGGAGGCGAGCGCCGCCGCTGACTCGTCGGCCTCGACCCAGTCCAGCTCCGCGCCGCCGGACGCGGCCGGGAACAGCACGCGCAGCGCCGCCCCGGCGTCCTCGACGCCGCGCCGCAGCACCGCCACCACCTCGAGCACGGGTGGCTCCGAGGGGAGGGGCCAGAAAGCCGCGACCGTGACGGTCGGGCGCTCGCGGGCGACGCCCTCGAGGTACAGGGCGAGCGGGGACGCGCGATCCGCGAGCACACCGGGCCTCACGGGGGCGCCGGAGTCGACGGCCACCCGGCGCGCTCGGCGCAGCGTCGCGCGACGCTCGGCCTTGGCCTCCGAGGCGCCCGGGTGTCCGGGACGCCCCGGGTCGCGATGTGATGACGGCGTGCCCGGGGAGCTCATGGAGCCATGCTGGCACGACGGAGGGGACGAGAGGCTCATCGGATGACGGTCAGCGGCCCCTCGTCGTCGGTGGGCGGTTCGAAGTGGTCGACGTACGTCGCGATGAGGTCGTCGCTGAGCGCGTAGTCGTCCTGGTGGGCAGCTCGGCGAGCCCGCATCCGTTCGAGCACCACCTGACGTGGTGTGGCGAGGTAGATCGTCTCCGGTTCCACACCGAGCGGGCGCAGGAGAGCGCGGTAGCTCTCTCGGGCGTCGCGCGACCAGAACGAGAAGTCGAGCACGACATCGGCTCCCGCAGCGACGAGGGCCACGAGCCGGCTGCGGAGCTCGCACTCGATCTCCCGGTGGATGTCGGGAGGCAGCGGCATCGAGCGGATGCCGCGCTGCCACGCCTCCTGGTCGAAGGACAGCCGAACGAACCCGTCCTCGTCCTCCAGGCGGCGAGCGACCGTGGACTTACCCGAGCCGGCCGGCCCGCACATGAAGACGACCTTGCTCACCTCCTCGACACTAGAGCCGCCGGCGGCCCGTGTCGATGCCGCGGAGGGCCACCATCACCGGCGTGCGCTCGCCTCCTCTACGATGCACCGCATGCCGAGCACCTGGCCCATCGAGCTGCGGGACCGGGAGATCGAGCTGCGCCCGCTGCGCCGCCCCGACCGCCGGGCCTTCGAACGCCTGCGAGCAGACAACCGCGCGTGGCTCGCACCGTGGGATGCGACGGACCCGGACCCGGACGCACGGCGCCCGCCGTTCGCGCAGATGCTGCGATGGTCCGCCGAGGCCGGACGGCGCGGCACCGGCCTGTCGCTCGTGATCACCGTCGACGACCGCCTCGCGGGCCAGGTGACCGCCGGACCCATCCTCTACGGCGCCCAGTCCAACGCGACCCTCGGCTACTGGATCGATCGACGCCTCGCCGGACGGGGCCTGGTCCCGCGCGCGGTGGCCCTCCTGATCGACCACTGCTTCACCGAGCTGGGGCTGCACCGCATCGAGGTCGGCATCCGTCCCGAGAACGCCGCGAGCCTGCGCGTGGCCGAGAAGCTCCATCTGCGCGACGAAGGGCTGCGGCGCGGCCTCATCCACGTCGACGGCGCGTGGCGCGACCATCGGAGCTTCGCGCTCACGGCCGACGAGGTCGCGACCGACGCGACCGGCCGCGGTGTGCTCGCCCGCCTGCGCCGGGAGACGGAGGCGCCCGACGTGCCTCGCCGCCCCCTGTGACAGGAACGATGCGTCGTTGCGGGCGCGTCGTGACCAGGGAAATCACAGCCGTGTCATTAGGCTGGCAGGGTGGGAACGATCAATCTCGGCGCCGTCCTGTTCGCGCTTCTTCTCTTCGTGTGGCTCGCGTACGCGGTGCCGCGCATCGCCGAGCGCCGAGACGTGATGGGACAGACCCGTCCGATCGATCTCTCCCGCGACTCCGGGACGGCCCGAGACCTCACCGAGGCCGCCCACCTCCGCCGCCGATCCTCCGAGGTGCACGCCGACATGTCCGACAATCGCCTGCTCTCGCGTCCGTCCGATCCGACCAGCCGACCGCGCTTCGAGGAGCCGGCCCGCGTGGTGATCGACCAGGAGGACTCCGCCGCGCGGTCCCGTCACGGTCGCCGCACGGCTCTCGTCTCGCTCGTCGCCCTCACCGCCGTCGCCCTCGTGCTCGCTCTGGCGGGCGTCCTGGCCTGGTACGTGCCGGTGATCCCACTCGCGGTCCTGGCCGGTTTCGTGGTCCTGCTCCGTCGCGCCGAGCTCGCTCGCCGCGACCGGGTGCGCGGCGAGACCTCCGCTCGTCGTCGCGCTCTCGCCGCGGCGCGCACGGCTGCCGCCGAACGCCTCGCCGCTCCCCGCCCCGAGGAGGAGACAGCTGCCGAGGCTGCCAGCATGGCGCCCGCTCCCGCCGCCCCGCACGACCCTCACGAGTGGACGCCGCGCCCGGTCCCACGTCCCGCCTACTCCCTGCGGGGCGACGTCGACGACCTGCAGAGCCGACACCTCGAGCACCGCGCGAGCGTGCTCGGCACGTCGACGGGCTACGAGCGCGAGGACCTCGAGGACCAGGAAGCCGTCCGCGAGGAGGTCGAGGGTCTGGCCCCCGCGGTCGACCTCGGTCTCGATGAGATCCTCGCGCGCCGCCGCAGGGCATGATCACGCCGTGACGCTTCGGCGAGACACCGATTAGCCTGTGGCCATGAGATCACTGACGCGTCGGCTCGCGGCGGCCTCCGGGTCCCTCGTCCTCATCGCCTCCCTCGCCGCGTGCAGCGGTGGCGGGAGCTCGGATTCGTCGTCCGCCTCCGACGGCGGCAGCGACGGCGGCGCCACCGAGCGGACCCTCACGGTCTTCGCCGCGGCCTCGCTGACCGACGTGTACGGCGAGCTCAACACCCAGTTCGTCACGGAGCACCCCGGCGTCACGGTCCAGATGACCAACGGGGGCTCCAACGACCTCGTCACCCAGATCAGCCAGGGCGCTCCTGCCGACGTGCTCGCGACCGCCGACACCGCGACCATGGACACGGCCGTCCAGGAGGGCCTCATCGCGGGCGACCCCGCGACCTTCGCGACCAACGAGCTGACGATCGCGGTCCAGCCCGGCAACCCCCACGGCATCGCCACGCTGCAGGACCTCGCCACGCCCGACCTCACCGTGGTGCGCTGCGCCGCCGAGGTGCCGTGTGGCTCCGTGACGGACCAGATCCTCGCCGACACCGGCGTCACGCTCACGCCGGCGAGCGAGGAGAACTCGGTCACCGACGTGCTCGGCAAGGTGACGTCGGGCGAGGCCGATGCCGGCCTCGTCTACACGACCGACGTCAAGCGGTCCGGTGGCAAGGCGGAGGCGGTCACCATCCCCGAGGCCGCGGCCCACGCCACCGAGTACCCGATCGCCGTGACGAAGGACTCCGACGACGCCGACCTCGCGAAGGAGTACGTCGACTTCGTGCTCTCCGAGACCGGCCAGGCGGCCCTGAAGGACGCCGGCTTCGGCGCACCGTGAGGCGTGACGGCACGGCGCTGCCTGCACTCGTCGTGCTGATGGCGCTGATCGCCGCGTGTGCGGTGGTCCTGCCGCTCGCGGCGATCCTCGTCAACGTCCCCTGGGGACAGGCTCCCGGACTGCTCACGGCGCCCTCGTCGCTCACCGCGCTACGCCTCTCGCTGACCACCTCGACCATCTCGGCCCTCGTCTGCCTGCTGCTCGCGTTTCCCCTCGCGCTCGTGCTCACCCGTACCCGCGTGCCGGGACGTTCGCTGCTGCGGGCCGTCGTGCTCGTGCCGCTCGT
>DAMDHZ010000116.1:0-8424 GCA_032101665.1 Brachybacterium sp.
CGAGGAGGACCTCGGCGCCGTGCGGGCGCACAGCGAGCAGGTCGCCGCGGCGAACGACCGGCGCCTGCTGCGTGCTCTGCGCGGCGCCGTGCTCGCCGGCATCGTGCTCGATCTGCTGGTCGTGCTCGCGGCCCTCCTGCTCGGCGGTCACGGGGCGCTCGCGGGTGCCCTGATCGGGAGCGCGCTCGCGCTCGTGATCACGCTGCCCACGCTCGGGAGCGCGCGGGTGGGCGTACGCCAGGGCCCCGCGGCGATGGCCGGGATCGTGCTGGGCGCGTGGCTCGTCAAGATGATCGTGCTGATCGTGGTGCTGCTCGCGGTCCAGGACGTGGCCGGGATCGCGCGCCCGTGGCTGGGCGCGGCGCTGCTCATCGGGGCCGTCGCGCCGGCCGTGATCGAGGCCGTCATGATGACCCGTTCGCGGCCCCGGCTCGAGGTCCGCGAACCGGGCGATCCGGGCGGCCGACGCTGAACGCCGCGACCGCGAGGGAGGCCTGCGCTCTGCTATGCTGAACGCGCACGCAGCACGCAGGCAGCCCCGTGTCAGAACGCGTCGGACGACACGTCGTCGGACAGGTTCTCGGGGTCGCGCCCGTGCCGTACCCCTGAGCTCCTCCTTCCGGTTCCCCCTGCTCGACGGAGGGAGCCGCACGCGGAGGCCGGATCCCCATCCGGCATCGCGGCCGGTGGAGCCGGAGGCGGCGGCCCCGGTCGCCGGTGCTGCGGGACCCGCTGCTCGCGGGTCCACCGGAAACGACCTGCCGGAGCCGCGCCCCGAGCGCGGGACCGACGACCATGGGAGACCGAGCTGAACACCGCCGACGACGCGACCGTCCTTCTCGCCGAAGGGGATTCCTTCTTCCACATCCCCACGCTCAAGGAGTTCTTCCCGGACCCGTTCCTGTTCGCGGGGACTCCCTTCGAGTTCAACCGCGTGCAGCTGGTCCGCCTCATCGTCGTGGCCGTCGTGCTCGTGGTGATGTGCGTGATCGCCGCGCGTGCGCGCCTGGTGCCGGGCAAGGCGCAGTCGGTGGTCGAGCTCCTGATCGACTTCGTCAACAACACGATCATCAAGAACACGCTCGGCCTGCGCGAGGGGCGCCGCTACGCGCCCATGCTGATCACGATGTTCTTCCTCATCCTCGCGATGAACCTCGCGGGCGTGATCCCGGGACTCAACCTCGCGGGCACCTCGGTGATCGGGATGCCGCTCCTGCTGGCGCTGTGGACCTTCGCGACCTACGTGTTCTTCGGGGTCAAGAAGCACGGCTTCGGCGGCTATCTCAAGCACGAGACCATGCCTCCCGGTGTGCCGTGGCCCATCTACATCCTGCTCGTGCCGATCGAGTTCCTGCAGGTCGTGCTGATCCGCTGGGGCTCGCTCACGATCCGACTCCTGGCCAACATGGTCGCGGGCCACATCATGATGCTGGTCTTCATCGGCATGACCCAGGCCCTGCTCTTCTCGGGCTCCTGGCTGATCGCGATCTCGCCGCTCTCCGGCGCCCTGGCCATCGGGATCTACGGCTTCGAGATCTTCGTGGCCGCCCTGCAGGCCTTCATCTTCACGATGCTCTCGGCGGTCTACATCCAGATGGCCACCGCGGACGAGCACTGATCGCCCTCCCCACCACGCACCACCCCTGTCGCCCACAAGGTCGGCACAACGAAAGGAAACCCTGTGGACAGCACGACTCTCGCTGAGCTCTCCGGCAACGTCGCATCGATCGGCTACGGCCTCGCCGCGATCGGCCCCGGCATCGGCATCGGCATCATCGTCGGCAAGACCGCCGAGTCGATGGCGCGTCAGCCCGAGCTGCGCAGCCAGCTGCAGACCACCATGTTCATCGGTATCGCCTTCACCGAGATCC
Organism: Brachybacterium sp.; assembly: GCA_032101665.1. GTDB lineage: Bacteria > Actinomycetota > Actinomycetes > Actinomycetales > Dermabacteraceae > Brachybacterium. The sequence goes on from DAMDHZ010000116.1 coordinate 1,872, forward strand.
TGACGCTGCTGGCGATCGTCACCGGCTTCCTCTTCTGAGGCACCTCCCATGAAGCTGGCTGAAGACACACTTCCGGGGTATCAGCTGCTGATCCCCCAGGTGCCGGACATCGTCTGGACCCTGATCTTCCTGGTCATCTTCGCCGTCGTCTTCATGAAGTTCGTCCTGCCGCGGTTGAGCGCCGTGCTCGAGGAGCGGGCCGAGAAGATCGAGGGCGGCCTGGCCAAGGCCGAGCAGGTCCAGGAGGAGGCCGACCGGATGCGCGCCGACCAGGAGCAGGAGCTCGCCGCCGCCCGCCAGGAGGCCGCCGGGATCCGCGAGAAGGCCCGCCAGGACGGCGCCCGCATCGTCGAGGAGGCCAAGGCGCGCGCCGAGGCCGAGTCCGAGCGCGTGCTCGCCTCGGGTCGTCAGCAGCTCGCCGCCGAGCGCCAGACCGCGTCCACGCAGCTGCGCGGCGAGGTCGGCACCCTCGCGAGCGACCTGGCCTCGAAGATCGTCGGCGAGTCCCTCACCGACGACGAGCGGTCCGCTCGCGTGATCGACCGCTTCCTGGCCGACCTCGAGTCGTCCACGACCGCGACCCGCTGACCGAAGAACTGCACGAAGGAGCACTGACCGATGCGAGGAACCTCAGCAGCCTCTCTGCGCGAGGTCGTCGACGGCGCGGAGACGAGCTTCCGCGGGCCCGGCGTCCCCCTGGAGCAGACGGCCGATGAGCTGTTCTCCGCAGCCCGGGTGATCGACTCCAGCAATCAGCTGGTGCGTCTGCTGAGCGACGGCGGCCGACCTGCCGAGCTCAAGCAGGCCGCGGCCCGCGACCTCTTCGGGGGCCACGTGGGCGAGACCACCCTCGCCGTCGTGCTCGACGTGGTCGCGCACCGCTGGTCCGAGCAGGAGGACATCCTCGACGCGCTCGAGCGCGCGGGCGTGGCCGCTCTGCTCACCCGGGCCGATCAGGAGGGGCGTCTCGAGGCCGTCGAGGAGGAGCTGTTCCAGGTCTCGCGCCTGATCGAGCAGTCCTCGGCGCTCTCGGAGGCCTTCGACGACGCCCGCGAGCGCCCCGCCGAGCGCGAGGCGATCGTCCGCCGCGTCCTCGACGGCCGGACCGACGCGCTCACCGTCCAGCTCGTGGCCCAGGCCGTGGGCCGTCGCAGCGAGGCCAAGCCGGCCCGCCGCGTGCTCGAGCTGGCCCAGTACGCCTCGGAGCGCCGGCGTCGCCTGCTCGCGATCGTCTCGAGCGCCCGTCCGCTCAGCGACATGCAGCAGCAGCGTCTGGGCTCCGTCCTCGACCGGATCTACGGGCGCAGCGTCCAGATGAACTTCGAGATCACGCCGGACGTCGTCGGCGGCCTGCGGATCCAGGTCGGCGACGACCTCTACGACGCGACCGTGCTCGCACGGCTCGGTCAGGCGCGCGAGCGCCTGGCCTCGTGACGGCGCCGCCGCGGCGCCTCCTCAGCACCCACACACCTCCCCGGCAGCGCCGGGCCCACCGATAGGAAGCGAAGCAGCGCGATGGCCGAGCTCACCATTTCCCCGGACGACATCCGGCACGCCCTGGACACCGCCGTGTCCACCTACCAGGCCGGCACCCCGGACCGCGAAGAGGTCGGACGCGTCTCCGAGGCGGCCGACGGCATCGCTCGCGTCGAGGGCCTGCCGAACATCATGGCCAACGAGCTGGTCCGCTTCGAGGACGGCACGCTGGGCCTCGCCCTCAACCTCGACCTGCGCGAGGTCGGCGTCGTCGTCCTCGGCGAGTTCTCCGGGATCGAGGAGGGCCAGGAGGTCCGTCGCACGGGCGAGGTCCTGTCCGTGCCCGTCGGCGAGGGCTACCTCGGCCGCGTGGTCGACCCGACCGGCTCCCCGATCGACGGCCTCGGCGAGATCGAGACCACCGGGCGCCGCGCCCTCGAGCTGCAGGCCCCCACGGTCATGCAGCGCAAGAGCGTCAAGGAGCCGCTGCAGACGGGCCTCAAGGCGATCGACGCGATGATCCCGATCGGCCGCGGCCAGCGCCAGCTCATCATCGGCGACCGCCAGACCGGCAAGACCACGATCGCGCTCGACGCGATCCTGAACCAGAAGGCCAACTGGGACAGCGGCGACCCCGCCCAGCAGGTCCGCTGCATCTACGTGGCCATCGGCCAGAAGGGCTCGACGATCGCCTCGGTCCGTGCGACCCTCGAGGCCGCGGGCGCGCTCGAGTACACGACGATCGTCGCGGCCCCGGCCTCCGACCCGGCCGGCTTCAAGTACATCGCCCCCTACACCGGCTCGGCGATCGGCCAGCACTGGATGTACGAGGGCAAGCACGTCCTGATCGTGTTCGACGACCTCTCCAAGCAGGCCGAGGCGTACCGCGCCGTGTCGCTCCTGCTGCGCCGCCCGCCGGGGCGCGAGGCCTACCCCGGTGACGTCTTCTATCTGCACTCCCGTCTGCTCGAGCGCTGCGCGAAGCTCTCGGACGCGATGGGCGGCGGCTCCATGACAGGCCTGCCGATCATCGAGACCAAGGCCAACGACATCTCGGCCTACATCCCGACCAACGTGATCTCGATCACCGACGGCCAGTGCTTCCTCCAGTCGGACCTGTTCAACGCCGACCAGCGCCCCGCCGTCGACGTGGGCGTGTCGGTCTCGCGCGTGGGCGGCAGCGCCCAGATCAAGGCGATGAAGTCCGTCTCGGGCACGCTCAAGATCTCGCTCGCCCAGTATCGCGACCTCGAGTCCTTCGCGATGTTCGCGTCGGACCTCGACGCCGCCTCGCGCCAGCAGCTGTCCCGCGGTGCGCGCCTGATGGAGCTGCTCAAGCAGTCGCAGTCCTCGCCGTACCCCGTCGAGGAGCAGGTCGTCTCGATCTGGGCCGGCACCACCGGCAAGCTCGACGACGTCGAGGTCGAGGACGTCCGCGACTTCGAGTCCGTGCTGCTCGAGCACCTGCGTCACAACGGCTCCGTGCTCTCGGCGATCCGCGAGACCGGCAAGTTCGAGACGGAGACCGAGGAGGAGCTGTCCCGCATCCTCGCCGACGTCAAGCGCGACTACCTCGCCGGCAAGGGCCAGGGCGCGGCCGTCAACGACGAGACCGGCCGGATCGAGTCGGACACCATCGACCAGGAGAACATCGTCCGCGGCTGATCGGAGCCGGGCGGCCCCGCTGGGCCGCCCCCGACCACCGATCGTCACGAACGAGGGAGAGACATGGGAGCCCAGCAGAGGGAGTACAAGAAGCGGATCCGCTCCGCCCAGGGCATGCAGAAGATCTTCAAGGCCCAGGAGATGATCGCGGCCGCGCGCATCGCCAAGGCGCATGCCCGGGTGCAGGCGACCACCCCGTACGCCGACGCCATCACGCGCGCCATCGGCGCGGTGGCCACGCACAGCCGCGACGCGGAGCACCCCTACCTGGACGCCGAGCGCGCCCACGGAGCGGGTCGCGCGGGCATCCTGCTCATCACGGCCGACCGCGGCATGGCCGGCTCCTACTCGCCCAACGTGATCCGCGAGGCCGAGCGCCTGGCCAACACGCTGCGCGACGAGGGCAAGACCCCGGAGCTCTACGTGGTCGGCCGCAAGGGCGACTCGTACTTCCGCTTCCGCAACCGGCCCGCCGCGCAGTCGTGGACGCCGTACCGCGAGGAGGACATCCCCGAGCTCGGCCGCGAGATCGCGGACGTCCTCAACACCAAGCTCCTGTCCGAGGGCGAGGATCGGCTCGACGAGCTGTTCGTCGTGGGCACCCGCTTCCTGAGCCGGTTCCAGCAGCAGGCCCGGGTGGCCCGTCTGGTGCCGCTCGCCGTCGTGGACGCGGAGGACACCTCGGGCGTGACGTATCCGCTGTACGACTTCATCCCCGACGCCGAGTCGGTGCTCGACGAGCTCGTCCCGCGGTACATCGAGGCGCGCATCATCAACATCCTCCTGCAGTCGATGGCCTCGGAGCACGCTGCCCGCCAGCGGGCCATGAAGACCGCCACGGACAACGCCGACTCGCAGATCACCAAGTTCACCCGCCTCGCCAACGCCGCACGTCAGACCGAGATCACTCAGGAGATCACGGAGATCGTGGGCGGTGCCGACGCGCTGGCCGGTTCGGGCCGCACAGACCGCTGAGACCTCCCGGACGCGATCGGGCACAGACCGCGACCGGCACGACCCTTGAAGGAAGAGCACCCATGAGCATCACCGCCATCGCCCCCGGGGAGACCACCGCTCCCGATGCCGCGACCGGCCGCGTCGCCCGCGTGACGGGCGCCGTCGTCGACGTCGAGTTCCCCCCCGGGCGGATCCCGGCCCTCTACAACGCGCTGACCGCCCAGGTCGACCTCTCGGGAGGGAGCGAGGGCGAGGAGCCCTTCACCCTGTACCTCGAGGTCGCCCAGCACCTCGGCGACGGCATGATCCGCGCGATCGCCCTCAAGCCGACCGATGGCCTGGTCCGCGGCCAGGCCGTGACCGATCTCGGTGAGGCCATCTCCGTGCCCGTCGGCGACGCGACCCTGGGCCACGTCTTCGACACCGTCGGCAACGTGCTCAACCTCGCCGAGGGCGAGACCCTGCAGGTCTCCGAGCGCTGGCCGATCCACCGCAAGGCCCCCAACTTCGACCAGCTCGAGTCCAAGACCCAGATGTTCGAGACCGGCATCAAGTCGATCGACCTGCTGACCCCGTACGTCCAGGGCGGCAAGATCGGCCTGTTCGGCGGCGCCGGCGTGGGCAAGACCGTGCTCATCCAGGAGATGATCTATCGCGTGGCCAACAACCACGACGGCGTCTCCGTGTTCGCCGGCGTGGGCGAGCGCACCCGTGAGGGCTGGGACCTCATCGAGGAGATGACCGAGTCGGGCGTCATCGAGAAGACGGCACTCGTCTTCGGCCAGATGGACGAGCCGCCGGGCACGCGCCTGCGCGTCGCGCTCTCGGCCCTCACCATGGCCGAGTACTTCCGCGACGTCCAGAACCAGGACGTGCTGCTGTTCATCGACAACATCTTCCGCTTCACCCAGGCGGGCTCCGAGGTGTCGACGCTGCTGGGCCGTATGCCCTCGGCCGTGGGCTACCAGCCCAACCTGGCCGACGAGATGGGTGTGCTCCAGGAGCGCATCACCTCGACCCGCGGCCACTCGATCACCTCGATGCAGGCGATCTACGTGCCCGCCGACGACTACACCGACCCGGCGCCGGCCACGACCTTCGCCCACCTCGACGCGACGACCGAGCTGTCCCGCGAGATCGCCTCGCGCGGTCTGTACCCCGCGATCGATCCGCTCGCCTCGTCCTCGCGCATCCTCGACCCGTCCTACGTGGGCCAGGAGCACTACGACGTCGCGGTGCGCGTCAAGCAGATCCTCCAGCGCAACAAGGAGCTGCAGGACATCATCGCGATGCTGGGCGTCGACGAGCTGTCCGAGGAGGACAAGGTCATCGTCGCGCGCGCCCGCCGCCTGCAGCAGTTCCTGTCGCAGAACACCCACATGGCCAAGCAGTTCACGGGCGTCGACGGCTCGGACGTCGCCCTGGCCGACACCATCGAGGGCTTCAAGGGCATCTGCGACGGCGAGTTCGACCACATCGCCGAGCAGGCGTTCTTCAACGTCGGCGGCATCGACATGGTGCTCGCGAACTGGGACCGCATCCAGAAGGGCCTGGAGAAGTGAGCACCCTCGAGGTCACCGTCGTGACGCCGGACCGCACGGTCTGGAGCGGCCGTGCGGCCCAGGTCGTGGTCCCGGCGGCCGACGGCTCGCTCGGCATCCTGCCCCGGATGCAGCCCACGCTCGCGACCCTCGGCAGCGGTGACATCCGCGTCATCGGCGAGGACGGCGGCGTCGATGTCTTCCCGGTCGCGGGCGGCTTCATGTCGATGGACGAGGACATCGTCACGGTCGGCGTCGACGAGGTCCTGGCCTCCGACCCGGCCGGACGCTGAGCGGCCCGGACCGAGGGATCGCACATGCACGTGAACGTCCCGATCACCCTGGTGGTGATCGGGACGTTCGTCGTCCTGCTCGCGCTCCTCTACCTGGCACGGCAGTTCCTGGTCTCGCGTCGTCAGGGCTCCTTCGAGTGCACGCTGTGGAGACGGGCGATCACGGGCCGCGAGGGCTGGCAGCTCGGGCTCATGCGCTACCGCACCGACCGCCTGCGCTGGTACCGCGCCTTCTCGCTCGGCCTGCGGCCCGAGGTGACGATCCGGCGCGATGAGATCGCCGACATCGACCGCGGTCCCGTCGTGCCGGGCGCCGGGGGAGCGGACGCCTACGTCGTGCTCGACCTGCTGCTGACCGACGGTCGGGCCCGGCGGATGCTGATGGCCCGGTCGTCCTCGGCGGGCCTGCTGGCATGGCTCGAGGCCGCGCCCGCGGGCTACGTGATCACGGGCGTCGACTGAACCCGGCGCGCGGCGGTCAGGCGACCTCGACGCCGCCGCGCAGGACGCGCACGGGGTGCAGGTCGGACGTCGCGAGCAGCGCGTCGGCGCGGTGGCCGGCGCCGAGGGATCCGATGCGCTCGGACATGCCCAGCACCCGGGCGGGGACCGCGGACGCGG
>DAMDHZ010000117.1:0-8350 GCA_032101665.1 Brachybacterium sp.
TGGAGTGAGGATGTAGGTGTCAAGGCGATCGTCCTCGGGGATGACGATGACATTAAAACTCACTGCCCCTCCTCCGAGTGGGTGGCCGTGGACAAGGCGGCCATGTCCTCGAACCAGCCGTCGCTCATGAGGTCTGAGAGATCGTCCTGGTTGATCACTTCGGTCATGCCGCTCTCGTTCTTCACGTCCCATGCTGTGCTGGTGCCGTCTACGGAGCGGGCGATGAGAATCGGGCGAGCATCATCAGCGTGATAGCCGTGCTCGAGCAGCTGGGGCGAGTGGGACGTGGCGATTACCTGAGCCTTGCTCTCGCGGACGCTGGTTTCGATGAGGTCGAGTAGGAGGTTCACCCGATGAGGGTGGATCCCGTTCTCCAGCTCCTCGAAGAACAACACACGGGGAGTCGCCTCATTGAGCATCGCCGCCACCATCGCGAGGAAACGGACGGTGCCATCCGAGGCGGATGTCAAGGGCGTTTCGTGGCCGTTGCCCTCAATCAGCACGGCGAGCGTGTTTCCATTCAGATCGTCCTCGAAGCGGAGGTCCACAGCATCCATCGGAGTGAGCGCGCGGATCCAGGAGGTGAGAACGTCCCGAGCAGTCTCGGTCCCCGACAGGTCGGCCAGCACAGAGGAGAGATTGTCACCGCGGTCTCCGAGAGTGGTGATACCGCGTTGGCTGCTCCGGCGGGCAGCATCGGGATCAAGGTCGAGGAACCGCATCGCTCCGAGGAACTGCTGAGCCCGTCGAGCGGCCTCCCGATTGCTCTCCGTAGTCACATTCGGTTCCAGCATCTGAGTGAGTAGGGGACGGTCGGCGAGGAAGGTCCGTTCCGGAGGTCGCCCGCCGCGGGAGCGCACCCGTGCCTTAATCGTGCGGTGTGCTGAGCCCCGACCCAGAGCAACGCCATCGGGGTGGGTCTCAAACACGTACTTCCCACGCTCGAACAGCGCCTCGCCGGTGACTTCGGGCGCGTTGCCCGCGATCTTCACGGTGATCCGATACCGCATCGGAGTGGTCCGTGCCGACCCAGTCGCGCTGGGGACGGTAAAGCTTGCCTCAATTTGGAAGGCATGGTCATCGACGCCATACCGGACCGCCTGCCGCGCGCCTCCACGTACTCCGGTCCACACGCGTACACCACCTTCCGCCCATTTCTCACCGAGGATTTCGGCCAACGAATAACCTCGGCCCACCCCGTGGAGCACACGCAGCGCATCCCGGACATTCGACTTCCCGCTCGCGTTTGACCCAATGAGCAGAGTGAACGCGTCTAACGAGAAGGTAGTGTCCTCGAAGCTCTTGAAATCCAGCAGGCGAAGCTGAGTGAACATGAAGCGGCTCCCTCGGATCTACTCGACGTGCGTCTGCTTGCAGCGTCGGCGACGGAGGTAAGCCTAGACGATGCGGCAGCGCTCGACTCGACGCCGTGATGGCCGTACATGATAGAGCTGGGGTAGCAAGGGCGTGTCTCTTGACAGGCGAAGCCACCTGACGTAGGTCCGCAGCACGGCCGCGGCTCGGTCACTGATGGCGAGCCTGTCGTAGTTGGTGGGCAGGTCTCACCTCCGCTTAGTCATGAACCCTGTGGCAATGATGACGGGAATGATCCCGGGGTCCCCCGCGAGGCCGCCGTAGACGGTCTCGTAGTTGGCGTTGTTGCCCTGGTGTTGGCTCATGAAGGCCATGGCAATCCACCCGAAGCCGATGATGAAGCCGACGGCGGAGAGGAACTGCACGACCCAGAAGACCTCCGTCCAGAAGGAGTTGCTCTCGGGCTCGCGGTCGAAGTCGTCTTCGGCGCGGAGGGCGGACGTGGGCCCGGTCGTCGTACAATTCTCCCATGCGACGACGGGCTCCGCGCGTTTACGCCAGGGGCCGACCCTAGGGCTGACGGACCCGCTGCACGCGCTCGCCGCTGGTGCGGACGAGCCCGAGCAGCTCGAGCCGGGCGACGGCGGCGGTCACCGTCTCGGGTCCCAGCGCGCATGCCAGGGCGATCGACCCGATGGTCGCCCAGGAGCGCGGCGGGATGCCTTCGAGCACGCGCCGGTCGGCGGGCGTCAGCAGATCCAGCTCGTCCTGCCGCGCGAAGCCGGACTCCCCCGCCGCCGGTCCCCCGTGCAGGAGCTCGAGCACGTCGGCCGCCTCCGTGACGAGCACGGCGCCGCGGTCGCGGATCAGCCGGTGACAGCCGGCCGAGGCGGCCGAGGTCACCGGGCCGGGAACGGCGCCGACGGGGCGGGACAGGTCATCGGCGTGGCGGGCCGTCGAGAGGGCGCCGGAGCGCCACGAGGCCTCGACGACCACGGTCGCAGCGGTGAGGGCGGCGATCAGGCGGTTGCGGGCGAGGAACCGCCAGCGCGTGGGAGCCGTCCCGCACGGCGCCTCGGAGAGGAGCAGGTGGCGCTCCCGGATGGCCTCGAGCAGGCGCGAGTTGCCACGGGGATAGAGCGCATCGAGTCCGCCCGCGAGGACTGCGAGGGTGCCGCCGCCGTCCTGCGCCGCGAGGGCCCCGCGGTGCGCGGCCGCGTCGATCCCGTAGGCGCCCCCGGAGACGACACACACCCCGCGATCGGCAAGGGATCCGCCGAGTGAGGAGGCCGTGTCCTCACCATAGGGCGTGCACGCGCGCGAGCCGACGAGGGCGGCCGCGCACCTGGTCCCGACGAGGCCCGTGAGACTGCCGGGACCGGCGGCCCACAGGCCGTGCGGGACCGTGTCGCCGAGGTCGTCCAGCACGTCCGGCCAGTCGGGATCGCCCGGGATCAGCAGGCGGATGCCGCGCCGGGCGCTGCGGCCGAGCTCGGCGTCGAGGTCGATCGCGGCCAGGCGCGCCTTCCACCGCGCGAGCGCCGTCTCGACCCGTCGGGCAGCGGCGTGCGTGCTGCGGCCGCCACCTTCGGTGAGCGCGGTCTCCGCGATGTCGGCGGGCAGCGCCGTGCCGTCGAGTGCCGCGAGGAGGCGCTGCGAGCCCCCGTGCCGGACCAGGTCGAGGGCGGCGACATGTCCGACGGCGCGGCACAGGAGGTGAGCGGCCGCATCGGTCGGCTCGGCGAGGTGGGACCACGCGGCGCGGGCGCGCCGTTCATCGGGACGCGCGGACGCAGGCGGCTGCTCTCCGGGGGCGGGGGAGGTGGCGCGCACGGGCCGGGTCATCGGGCTTCACCGCCGCGCAGGGCCAGCGCGTGCCCGATGTGCTCGGCCGTGGGCCGCTCGCAGCTCTCGAGGTCCGCGAGCGTCCAGGCCACGCGGAGCACGCGGTCGTGTCCGCGCAGGGTCAGCCGCCCGGTCTCGACGGCCCGGTCGAGGAGGCGCTGCTCGCCGCGAGCGGGGGCGAGGTCGCGCCGCAGGCGCGGTCCGGGGATCTGGGCGTTGAGCGACCAGGGCTCGTGGGCGAACCGTGTGGATTGGCGGTCCCGGGCCTGGGCCACGCGTCCGGCGATCACGGCACTGGCCTCCGGGGTCTGGGCGGCCGCCTCGCGCCGGACGTCGACGGGCCCCACCCCGATCCGCATGTCGATGCGGTCGAGCACGGGCCCCGACAGGCGCGTCAGGTAGCGGCGGCGCGCGAGCGGCGTACAGCTGCAGTCCTCTCCCCGCCCCCACGCGCGGCCGCACGGGCAGGGGTTGGCGGCCAGCACGAGCTGGAAACGGGCGGGGTAGCGGGTCACGCCGCGGGCCCGGTGCAGGGTCACGTCGCCGGATTCGAGCGGCTCGCGCAGCGCTTCGAGCACGCGGGAGGGGAACTCGGGGGCCTCGTCGAGGAACAGCACCCCGGCGTGGGCGCGGGAGATCGCCCCGGGCAGGGCGAGCCCGGCGCCGCCGCCCACGACGGCGGCCGGGGTGGCCGTGTGGTGGGGGCTCTCGAACGGGGGGCGGCGGAGGAGGCCGTCGCGGGCGTCGAAGCGGCCGGCGACGGAGTGGATGGCGCTCACGGCGAGGGCGTCGGCGTCGGAGAGGTCCGGCAGGATCGTGGGGATGCGGGCCGCGATCATGGTCTTGCCGGCGCCGGGCGGGCCGGTCATGAGCAGGTGGTGGCCCCCGGCGGCGGCGACCTCGGCGGCGCGGCGGGCCTGGGCCTGCCCGACGACGTCGGCGAAGTCGAGGACGGGCGGCGCGGCGCCTCGCCGCTCCTCGGCACGGCGCGGTTCAAGCGGCGCGGGCACGGAGACCTTGAGGACGGCGCGGCCGCCGTGACGGCGCACGACCTCGGCGAGATCCGCGGCGGTCACGATGTCGAGGCCCTCGACGAGGGCGGCCTCGGCGGCGTTGGCGTGCGGCACGACAGCCGTCGTGGCGCCCTCCCGCCGCGCCGCGAGCAGCGACGGGAGGATGCCGGGCACGGGCCGCAGGCGACCGTCGAGGCCGAGCTCCCCGAGGTGCACGACGCCGGAGACGCCCGCGGCGCGGACCACCTCGTGCGCCGCGAGCACGGCGATCGCGATCGCGAGATCGAAGCCCGAGCCGCGCTTGGAGAGATAGGCGGGGACGAGGTTGACGGTGATCCGGCGAGACGCGAGCGGCGTGCCGATCTGGCCCGCGGCACCGCGTACCCGCTCGCGGGCCTGAAGGGTCGAGGAGTCCGGGAGGCCGACCAGGGAGAACGACGGGAGTCCGGCCGAGACCTCTGCCTCGACCTCGACCAGGGTGCCCTCGAGGCCGGTGAGCGCGACCGCGAGGGTGCGCCCGATGCTCATGCCCCCACCGCCTTCAGGTGCTCGATCTCGGGCTCGGCGTCGTCGCTGACCATGATGGCCAGCACATCGATGCGCAGATCGCGGTGGGGCGGCGAGTGGTCCAGGAGGTAGGCCGAGGCCAGCAGGCGCAGCCGGCGCAGCTTGCGGTCGTCGACCGCGGCCTGGGGCACCCCGGACAGGGTCGTGCGACGGGTCTTGACCTCGACGAACACGAGGGTCGGGCCGTCGAGGGCGACGATGTCGATCTCGCCGCGGGCGATCCGCACGTTGCGCTCGATCACCTGCCAGCCGCGCGCGGCGAGGTGGGTGGCGGCGATGTCCTCGCCGAGGCGTCCGATCTGGGGCCGTGTCATCTGCCGGACGAGCGCGTCGGACGGGGCGGGGCTCTGCGTGGCGGTGGGGTCCATGCGCCCACCCTGGTGGGCCCCGGCGCGGGGCGCACGGGGACGGTCGGGATTGTGGGCGGTGGCGCCCTGTGGAGGGAAGGCCGCCGCTCACACCACTGCGGCGACCCGCGGTCGGGGACGCCGCACCTCGTACGCGGTCAGGGCAGGGCGATGTCCGGCTTGGCGAGCTCCTCGACGTTGACGTCCTTGAACGTCACGACCCGCACGGAGCGCACGAAGCGGCTCGAGCGGTACACGTCCCACACCCAGGCGTCGGCGAGGGTGAGCTCGTAGAACACCTCTCCCCCGGCGCTGCGCACCTGGAGGTCCACCTGGTTGGCGAGGTAGAAGCGGCGCTCGGTCTCGACCACGTAGGTGAACAGGGAGACCACGTCGCGGTATTCGCGGTAGAGCTGCAGCTCCATGTCGGATTCGTAGTTCTCGAGATCCTGCGTGCTCACCGTGCACCCTCCTGCTGACCGTGGCCGTTGTCCCGGCCCCTCGGACCGGTCTCGTCGTCCGCGGACCACAGTACGTCAGGCGTCTGCACCCTCGCGGCCGCCGGGACCGTCGAGGCTCCGAGCAGGTTCCAGGAGCGTCGATGGAGCACGTGGGGGCCAAGTCGCCGCAACGCCTCGCGATGGGCGGCCGCGGCATAGCCCTTGTTCGTGTCCCAGCAGTAGTCGGGGGCGTCGGCGGAGAGGGCGACCATGTGCCGGTCCCGCGCGACCTTCGCGATCACGCTCGCGGCGGCCACGCTGCGGCACTCGCGGTCGGCGCCCACGCGCAGCCCCACGCGCGGGACGTTGCCCCCCGGGCCGGGGCGCAGGTGCGGCCCGATCACGTCGACGTTGCCGTCGAGCAGCACCGCGTCGACCGCGGTTCCCAGGGCCCCGATCGCCCGCAGCGCGGCCAGGGTGAGCGCGCCCATGATGCCGCGCTCGTCGATCTCGGCGGCGCTCGACCAGCCGAGCGCGTGGGCGTGGGCGGCGGCGCCGATCGGGTCGACGAGGGCCTCACGGCGCCGCGCGGTGAGGGCCTTGGAGTCGCGCACCTCGCCGGGCAGGTCCGTGACCACGCGGCCGTCCTCGATGCGGATCGCGCACGCCCCGACCACGACGGGACCGGCGAGCGCCCCGCGGCCCACCTCGTCGATGCCCACGACCACCCCGGCGCCGCCCAGGGTCGCGACGAGATCGAGCTCGGCGGCATAGCCGGGCACCACGCCGGGACGGGACGCCGCGGTACGCGACGGGGTCACGCGGGTCGAGCTCATGCGGGGTGGGGTCATGCGGGCGTCAGGAGGGGTCGGGGACGCTCGCGAACGCGTCCTCGCCCTCGTCGAGCACGTTCCAGTGGGACACGGGCCACATCACCACGAACGCCTTGCCGGTGATGTCGGACTCGGGCACGAAGGCGTCCTCGCCGCGGCCGTAGTGGTACGCCGAGTCGGCCGAGGCGTAACGGTTGTCGCCCATCACCCACACCGAGCCCGCGGGGACGGTGACGTCGAAGGCGTCCTGGCACGCGGGGGTGTCGGGGTTGATGTACGGCTCGTCGACGGCAGTCCCGTTGACCTGGAGCTGGCCGCCCTTCTCGGCGCAGACCACGTGGTCGCCCGGCAGCCCGATGAGGCGCTTGACGAGGTGGTCCTCGGCGGGGTCCGGGGCCAGGCCGATGTAGCTGAGGGCCTTGGTGACCTTGTAGCGGGTGCCGTCGGCGCGGCCGGGCTCGTCGGGGATCCAGCTGCCCGGGTCCTGGAAGACGACGACATCGCCGCGGTGCAGGTCGAACACGCCGGGGGTCAGCTTCGAGACGAGGATCTTGTCGTCGGTCTCGAGGGTCGGGACCATCGACGTCGAGGGGATGAAGAAGGGCTGGACCAGGAAGGTCTTGACGAGGATCGCGATGAGCAGCGCCACGAGCAGGGTCACGACGTAGTCGAGCCAGCCGCCCCCGCGCCGTCGGCGACGCCGGCCCGCGGCGTGCGCGCGGCGATGGCCACCCGCCGCTGCCTGCACGTCGGGTGAGGAGTCGGCCCGGCTGGTCTCGTTCATCGCCGCGATCCTACCGAGGGCACCGGGCCCCATCGAGGGATCGGCCAGATGATGCGTCGCACCTCACCGAGGATCCGGTCCTCGGGGATCATGCCACCGCCGGGTGATCCGAGATGGTCGCGCGAGTCCGAGGAGTCGGCGCGGTCGTCGCCGAGCACGAACACGGTGTGGGCGGGCACCTCGACGTCGAAGGCGACCTCGCTCGGGGCGGTGCCGGGCGCGAGGTAGGGCTCGTCGAGAGCGGTGCCGTCGATCGTGAGGCGCCCGGCGTCGTCGCAGCACCGGACCCGGTCCCCGCCGACGCCGATCACGCGCTTGACCCAGTAGCGCTTGCCGTCGCGGCCGGGGCCGAAGTACTCGGTGCCATCGAAGACGACGATCTCGCCACGGCGGGCGGTGCCGCGCTCGGTGCGGTCCACGAGCAGGACGTCACCGGTGCGCAGGGTCGGGCTCATCGAGGCGCTCGGCACCCAGAAGGCCTGGACGGCGACGTGGCGCACCACGAGGGCGGCGACCAGCACGAGCACGACGGCGGCGACGACCCCGAGGTGGGGTCGTCGCCGCCGTGTGGCCGTCGCGTCCATGTCGCGGGCCGGGGCGCGCGAGGTCTGATCCGGAGGGGATCAGGAGTGGGTGCGCTTCTCCTTGATGCGGGCCTTCTTGCCGGTCAGGCCGCGCAGGTAGTACAGCTTCGCGCGGCGCACGTCGCCGCGGGTGACGACCTCGATCTTGTCGATCGTAGGGGCGTGCACGGGGAACACGCGCTCCACGCCCACGCCGAAGGAGATCTTGCGGACCCGGAAGGTCTCGCGGATCCCGTCGCCCTGGCGGGCGATGACGTAGCCCTGGAACACCTGGACGCGCGAGCGGTTGCCCTCGACGACCTTCACGTGGACCTTGACGTTGTCGCCGGGACGGAAGTCGGGGACGTCGTCGCGCAGCTGCGCCTTGTCGAGCTCATCGAGCTTCTGCATGTTCTCTCTCCAGCCCTCCGCCTCAGGTCGGACGGCGCGTTCGCGGGGCGGGCCGTGCGGGGACGCCCGTGGTGAACCGTCGATCCGGCGGATGCTCACCGCGCCCGGAGGCGGCGGATCGGTCCGTGCCGGTGTGCTGGGCCTCTGGCCGCGACTCCCATCGCGACGGACCTGCCCGACCGCATGATGTGCGTCTCCCCTGAGGCAGAGGCGCACGCGGCATGCACAAGGGG
>DAMDHZ010000118.1:0-8331 GCA_032101665.1 Brachybacterium sp.
GCCCCGTGCTCGCCCTGCCCGACGGCGCCCGCCGCCCCATCACGGTGTGGAGCGGCCCGGTGCCCGGGACGCCGCCCCGCGGAGGCGACGTCAGCCTCGAGACCTTCGGACGTCCCGCGGTGCTCGACGCCCACGGCACGACCGCGGGCCGCTGGCTGCACGTGCACGGCGCCCCCGACCTCGAGATCGAGGGCGTCGCCCTGCCCGTCCGCGCCGGCATCCTGCCCCGGCCCTTCGGGATCGACGTCTCCGACGAGCGCGTGGCCCAGTTCCTCGGCGACGGGATCGCCTCCCTGCGCGCGCGGAGCCAGGAGCGGTATCTCGGCGAGGACGGGGTCCCCGTGCTCGCCGAGATCGTGCGCACCGCCCGCTGTGCCCTGTGGCTCGGCGGGGACACGTGGCGCTCGGCTCGTGCCCTCGAGGCGTACCTGAGCACCGCCCACGAGACCGATGACGGCACCGTCGTGGACGTGATCGCCCCCGACGGCCCGCGCGCCGATCTCGACGAGCACACCTACGCCCTGCCCGGCTGGGTCGCCGACCATGCCGCCCTGGCCCCTGCCCCACGGCGCGCCGGCACCGTCGTCGGTGGCATCGCCGCCCGGCTGCTGCGCCGCGTCGGGCACGGCCCCTCGCCTGCCGAGCGCATGAGCACGCTCGCCGCGGCCCTCGACGCCCTCGACGCCTTCACGCGCCTCGCACGGCGCGCGGGCGCTCCCGACGTGGAGGCGCAGCGCTACGTGCGCGCCGCGGAGGACCTGCGCCGGAGCGGTCGCGCCGCCCTGCGCGCCACCCGCCAGACGGGCGGCAGCGCGACCTACCTCCCGGCGCGGCACGACCCCGCCTCGACCCCGACGGCGACCGCGCTCGCCGTCCTGAGCGGTCTCGTGGAGACGGGCGAGCTCACGGTGACGTGCGCTGCACTGCGCCCGGTCCTCGACGACGTGCAGGGTCAGGACGCGGCCGGTATGGTCCGGGCCGCCCTCGTGCGCTCCGGCGCCGGGCGGCGGGTCGTGGACGCCCACCGCGACGGCGACGACGTGCCGCCGCTCGTGCTGTCCGAGCTCGTGTCGGCCCTGAGCGGCCTCACGATCGACGGCGACAGGCTCCACGTGCGCACCCCCGCGCTGCCGCTCCTCGGGCTCGACCTCGATGTGCCGCACGCCCGCGGGACCGTCCGCATCCGCTGGGACGGGGCCTCCGGGACGATCGACGCCCCGCCCGGCACCCACGTGCTCGTCCACCCGGACGGGGCCTCAAGCCCTGTGTGGTACAACAACGGCAGCACGGCGGTTCAGCGCCCGGACCCGGCCCGCTGAGGTCCCGCGAACCCGCCGCATCCCCACCGATTCTCGAGGAGCACCCCGTATGTCCAGCCCGCTGAACATCGCCGTCGTGGGCGTCGGCACCATGGCCCAGGCCGTGCACCTGCCCCTGATCCGGCGACGCTGGGACCGCTTCTCCCTCGCGGGCATCGTCGAGATCTCGCCGCGCCGCCGCACGGAGGCCTCCGAGGTGTGGGGCGTCCCCGAGGAGCGGCGTTACGAGTCGGTGGCCGATCTGGTCGCCGCCATCCGCGCCAAGCAGATCGAGGTCGACGCGGTCGTCGTCGCGAACGACGGCCTGCACGTCGACGACGTCCTGGCCGTGATCCGCCGAGGGATCCCCGTGCTCGTCGAGCCGCCGCTCGGCTTCTCCGCCGAGGAGATCGCGAAGGTCTCCGACTTCGAGCGCATGACCGGACGCCACCTCGTGATGATGGCCTATCCGCAGCAGTACGACGAGGCGATCGCGACGCTCGCCGAGCGCCTGCCGCGCCGCGACATCCGCCTGCTCGAGCACGAGGTTCGCATGCCCTCGGCCCAGCCGCTGTACGGACGCGCGCACGTGACCGTCTCGGCGTACGACCTGCCCAGCGACGTCCGCACCCAGCGGCGCGAGGCCCTCCAGGGCGCGGTCGAGGCCGGCACCGGAGCCGGCGCGACCCAGCGCGACCGCGACCTGTACGTCAAGGGCCTGCTCACGGGCGTCGCCCACCAGCTCGCCGCGCTCGAGCGCGCGTACGGGTCGCTCGAGACCATCGAGGCGGTCCGTCAATGGCCCCACGGCGTGATCCCCGGCTCCCTCGAGCTCATGGCCCGGTTCGAGGGCTCGGTGCCCCTCCGGATCGTGTGGCACTACCTGCCGTTCTTCCCCGAGTACCACGAGGAGCTGACGGTCCTCTCCGCGCGTCGCCGCCTGCGGATCAGCCTCCCGGCACCCTCGTACGCCGACGGGCGCTCGACGCTGTCCGTGCGCGAGCGGGACTCCGGCGCCGTGCAGGAGAAGACGGTCGAGGCCGCCATCGGCTCCGTCGAGTCGATGTGGGAGGCGTTCCACGCGTTCGTGGTCTCGGGAGAGGCCCCCGCGGCGGGTGCGGCCGACGAACTGCGGCGCGTGACCCAGCTGCGCGACGTGCTCGAGCAGATCGTCCAGCGCGACGGTCGCACCCTCGACCCGGAGCCGGACCCGGAGCCGGAGCTGGAGCCGGAGCCGGCGGTCGAGGCCGGGCCGGATCCGGAGGCCGGGGCGGAGCCCGAGGCAGCGCTCGTGGTGCTCCCGGCAGAGGAGGACGGCGCGGCAGCCGTGGCCGAGACCGGGACAGAGACCGGGGCCGGCGCTCACGCCGCCACGCTGGATGCCTCGGCCCCGGTTCCGGAGCCCGTGCCGGCGGAGTCACCCGACCCCGCCGATGCGATCGCCGAGTCCGATGCGTGGGAGACGCCGGCGGCGCGCAGCGAGGGCGGCGAGTCGACGGGTCTCGGGCGGGACGCCGAGCCCGGCGAGCCACGGCACGTGGAGGGCGACTCCCGCTCCTGAGACGCGGGCATGGTGCTGCCGCCGCGTTGTGCCCGACACATCGGTGACGCTGAGAGCCGCAGCCCTTCGAGAATCGAGGTACGCGGCTCTCCGCGTCACCTCTGTGCAGGGTCCTCTCCGAGGGAACCGCTCTCTTCGCTGGCGCCACGCAGCACCGCGCACCACCCCCGCGACACGCCGAGCGACGCCCTCTTCTCGACCTCCGTGCCGACCGTTCTGGCGCTCCTCGGCCGCCCGTCATCCACCGCGACCCGAGCCGGCGACGGCACTGTCCACACGGTTGTCCACCCTCCCCTCGCGCAGTCGCGCGGAACTTCGCGCGCCGTCCTCAGCCGTCCACACCGTGCCCACAGGGTCTGTGGACAACACTCGTGTAATTCAGTACATGTAGTGGTGTCCCCGAGGGTCGGGCACTAGGTGTAGTGTTGATCAGGTCGAGGCGCACGGGGCCCTGATGGAGCTCCGATGGAGCGTCGGACGGCCAGCCGCCCCCGTTCCCGTCCGGGAGAGGACCGGCTCACCGCCCGTTCCGACCCCTCGCCCCCGACCAGCACGAGCAGACCGACAAGAGCAGATCCGGCGCGCAGACCCGCCCCGGTTCCCCGCGTGAAAGGCAGTTCCCTCCATGGACATCACCGTGTACTCGAAGCCCCTGTGCGTCCAGTGCGACGCCACCAAGCGCGCCCTGAACAAGGCCGGTCTCGCGTACACCGTCGTCGATGTCACCGAGGATGCCGAGGCCCTCGCCACGATCAAGGGCATGGGCTACCTGCAGGCCCCCGTCGTCATCACGGGGGACGACCACTGGTCGGGCTTCCGTCCCGACAAGATCAAGGCGCTCGCGGGCGCCGGCGCGGCCGTGCGCCGCAGCGCCGTCGTCTGACGCACCTCGCCGCGGGCCTCCCGCCCCGTGCCCCTCACCGAGCAGGAGCCGGGGGCCCGTCGTCCTCATCCGGAACCGACACGACGATCCAGGAGGAATCGGCCGTGGGCACGCTCGTCTACTTCTCCTCCGTGTCGGGCAACACGCAGCGGTTCATCGAGAAGGTGGGAGTGCCGGCCCACCGGATCCCGCTGCTGCCCAAGGAGGAGCCCCTCGTCATGGACGAGGACTTCGTCCTCGTGGTCCCCACCTACGGCGGCGGGAACGGCCGCGGGGCGGTCCCCAAGCAGGTCATCACGTTCCTCAACGACGAACGCAACCGCGCGCACATCCGCGGTGTGATCAGCGGGGGGAACACCAACTTCGGCGCGGCGTACTGCATCGCGGGGGAGATCATCTCCTCCAAGTGCCACGTCCCCCACATGTACAGGTTCGAACTGCTCGGCACGCCGCGAGACGTGCAGACGGTCAGAGAAGGATTGGAAGAGTTTTGGCGACACTGACGGAGATGCCCTCGCACGAGCATGCCAAGGCGGTGGACTACCACGCCCTGAACGCGATGCTGAACCTGTACGGGGCCGACGGGAAGATCCAGTTCGACAAGGACCATCTCGCCGCCCGCGAGTACTTCCTCCAGCACGTCAACCCCAACACCGTGTTCTTCCACTCGCTCGCCGAGAAGCTCGAGTACCTGGTCGAGAACGGCTACTACGAGGCCGAGGTGCTCGAGCAGTACTCGCCGGAGTTCGTGAAGTCCCTCTCCGAGCTGGCGTACGCCAAGAAGTTCCGCTTCCCCACCTTCCTGGGCGCCTTCAAGTACTACACGTCGTACACGCTCAAGACGTTCGACGGGAAGCGCTATCTCGAGCGCTTCGAGGACCGTGTCGTGATGGTGGCCCTCACGCTGGGCCGCGGCGACGAGCAGATGGCCCGCGACCTCGTCGACGAGATCCTCGATGGCCGCTTCCAGCCGGCGACCCCGACGTTCCTCAACGCCGGCAAGGCGCAGCGCGGCGAGCTCGTCTCGTGCTTCCTGCTGCGCATCGAGGACAACATGGAGTCCATCGGGCGCTCCATCAACTCCGCGCTGCAGCTGTCCAAGCGCGGCGGCGGCGTCGCTCTGCTGCTCTCCAACCTGCGCGAGTACGGCGCCCCGATCAAGCAGATCGAGAACCAGTCCAGCGGCGTGATCCCCGTGATGAAGCTGCTCGAGGACTCCTTCAGCTACGCCAACCAGCTCGGTGCGCGACAGGGCGCCGGCGCCGTGTACCTGCACGCGCATCACCCGGACATCCTGCGCTTCCTCGACACCAAGCGCGAGAACGCCGACGAGAAGATCCGCATCAAGACGCTCTCGCTCGGTGTCGTGATCCCCGACATCACCTTCGAGCTCGCCCGGAATAACGAGCCGATGTACCTGTTCTCCCCGTACGACGTGGAGCGCGTGTACGGCAAGCCGTTC
Source organism: Brachybacterium sp. (assembly GCA_032101665.1). GTDB lineage: Bacteria > Actinomycetota > Actinomycetes > Actinomycetales > Dermabacteraceae > Brachybacterium. Next base: position 5,205 of record DAMDHZ010000118.1, read on the forward strand.
GCCGACATCGACGTGTCCGAGAAGTACCGCGAGATGGTCGACGACTCGCGGATCGCCAAGAAGAAGATCAAGGCGCGCGAGTTCTTCCAGGTGCTCGCCGAGATCCAGTTCGAGTCGGGCTACCCGTACATCATGTTCGAGGACACGGTGAACCGGGCCAACCCGATCCCCGGCAAGGTCACCCACTCCAACCTGTGCTCGGAGATCCTGCAGATCGCGACCCCGTCGGAGATGAACGTCGACCTCTCCTACGAGGAGATGGGTCGGGACATCTCGTGCAACCTGGGCTCGCTCAACATCGCGCTCGCGATGGACAGCCCGGACTTCTCGCGCACCATCGAGACGGCGATCCGCGCGCTGACCAGCGTCTCGGACACCTCCGACATCGAGTCGGTGCCCACGATCGCCAACGGCAACGCCAAGTCCCACGCGATCGGCCTGGGGCAGATGAACCTGCACGGCTACCTCGCCCGCGAGCGGATCTTCTACGGCTCGGACGAGGGCCTGGACTTCACGAACATGTATTTCTACGCGGTCGTGTACCAGTGCATCCGGGCGTCCATGCAGATCGCCAAGGAGCGCGGCGAGACGTTCGCGGACTTCGAGAACTCGGCCTACGGAACGGGCGAGTACTTCGGCAAGTACGTCGACCAGGTGTGGGAGCCGCGCACGGAGCGCGTGCGTGAGCTGTTCGCGAACTCCTCGGTGCACCTGCCCACCCAGGAGGACTGGCGCGAGCTGCGCGACCAGGTCACGCAGCACGGCATGTACAACGCCTACCTCCAGGCCGTGCCGCCGACGGGCTCGATCTCCTACATCAACAACTCGACGAGCTCGATCCACCCGATCGTCTCCAAGATCGAGATCCGCAAGGAGGGCAAGATCGGGCGTGTCTACTACCCGGCGCCCTTCATGGACAACGACAACCTGGAGTACTACCAGGACGCGTACGAGATCGGCTACGAGAAGATCATCGACACCTACGCCGAGGCCACCAAGCACGTGGACCAGGGTCTGTCGCTGACGCTGTTCTTCCCGGACACGGCCACCACGCGCGACGTCAACAAGGCGCAGATCTACGCGTGGCGCAAGGGCATCAAGACGCTCTACTACATCCGCCTGCGTCAGATGGCGATCGAGGGCACCGAGGTCGAGGGCTGCGTCAGCTGCATGCTGTGAGTCCTCGCTGAACCGCCGACGGGCGGGCATCCGACGAGGTGCCCGCCCGTTCGCGTGCGCGGGCGGGCTGTGATCCCGGGGGTGTGGTCGCGCCCGTGCCATGGCGGCCTCCGCGCGGGCCGGCCGGAGGGGCGGGTGCCTCGCTCGGGGGAGGATGCTGTCCGTCTGTCCACGACCGAGAAGGACTCGGCGTACGCCGACGCCGAGCCCCCGCCGACCCTCGCCGCCCAGAAAGAGGCCTGATCCATGACCGACCTGTTCGATCTCACCGGGCGCACCGCCCTCGTCACCGGCTCCAGCCGCGGCATCGGCCGCGCGCTCGTGACCGGACTCGCCGAGGCCGGGGCCACCGTCGTCGTCCACGGCCGCGACGCGGGCCGCGCCGAGGCGGTCGCCCGCGAGCTGACCGAGCGCACGGGCCGCGTCGCGCACGCCGCGGCCTTCGACGTCGCGGATCCGACCGCCGTCGACGCCGGCTTCACCGAGATCGAGGAGCACCTCGACGGCACGGTCGACATCCTCGTCAACAACGCCGGGATCCAGCGCCGCGCCCCCATCGCCGAGTTCTCCGACGCCGACTGGCAGGACCTGCTCACGACCAACCTGACGGGGCCCTTCCACTGCGCGCGCCGCGCCGCCCGCGGCATGATCGCGCGCGGGAGCGGCAAGATCATCCAGATCGGCTCCGTCCAGTCCCAGCTCGCGCGCCCGTCGATCGCGCCCTACAGCGCCACCAAGGGCGGCATCGCGATGTTCACGAAGGGCCTCGCGGCCGACCTGTCCGGTCACGGGATCCAGGTGAACACCCTGGCCCCCGGCTACTTCGCGACCGAGCTCACGGCCGCCCTGGTCGGGGACGAGGAGTTCTCCGCGTGGGTCGCGGGTCGCACCCCGGCCGGCCGCTGGGGCGTGGTCGAGGACCTCGTCGGCCCGCTCGTCTTCCTCGCTGCCGACGCGAGCCGCTTCGTGACCGGGCAGACCCTGTTCGTCGACGGTGGCATGACGGCCGTCGTCTGACCCTGCCGACCCCTCGACCGCCGACCCCTCGACCGGAGGCACCCGACATGACCGAGCATCCCGACCGGCCCAACCTCGCGGTCGTCGCCCACGCCCGTGACGACCTGCGCGTCGAGGTCGTCCCCGAACCGGTGCCGACCGCCGACGAGGCGGTCGTCGCGATCGCCTACGGCGGCATCTGTGGCTCGGACCTGCACTACTGGCGCCACGGCGCCGCCGGGCAGTCCGTCCTCCGCGAGCCCATGATCCTGGGCCACGAGGTGGTCGGCACCGTCCTGACGCCCGCGGCCGACGGCACCGGGCCGGCGGCGGGCACGCCCGTGGCCGTGCACCCCGCGACCGTCGTCGACGACGGCGTCACCCCGTGGCCCCACGATCGCGCGAACCTGTCCCCGGCCGGCACGTACCTCGGCTCGGCCGCGCGCCTCCCGCACACCCAGGGCGCCTTCGCCCGCCGTGCGGCGCTGCCTGTGCGCATGCTCCGGTCGCTGCCCGACGGCCTCGACCTGCGTACCGCGGCCGCCGTCGAGCCCGCCTCCGTGGCCTGGCACGGCGTCGAGCGGGCCGGGGACGTGCGCGGCGCGCGCGCCCTCGTGGTGGGCGCGGGGCCCATCGGCCTGTTCGCCGTCGCCGTCCTCGCCCACCACGGCGCCGCCGAGATCGCCGTGAGCGACCTCGCCGCCGAGCCTCTCGAGCGGGCCCGCCGGCTCGGCGCGCACACCGTCTTCGACGCGCGCGACGCCGAGGGCATCGCCGTGTACGCGGCCGACGTCGTGATCGAGGCCTCCGGCTCCGTGCCGGGCCTCGCGAGCGCGCTGAGCGGGGCGATCCGCGGGGGCCGCGTCGTCATGCTGGGCCTCCAGCGCGCCGGCGAGATCCCCCTCGAGATCGCGACCGCCATCACGCGTGAGCTCACCCTGAGCGGATCCTT
>DAMDHZ010000119.1:0-5459 GCA_032101665.1 Brachybacterium sp.
CCAAGGCCCGCAAGTCCATCGCGCAGTTCAAGCTGCGCGAGGGCATGCCGATCGGCGCCCACGTGACGCTGCGCGGCGACCGCATGTGGGAGTTCCTGGACCGTCTGCTGTCCACCGCGCTGCCCCGCATCCGCGACTTCCGCGGCCTCTCGCCCCGGCAGTTCGACGGCAACGGCAACTACACCTTCGGTCTCACGGAGCAGGTCATGTTCCACGAGATCGACCAGGACAGGATCGACCGGACCCGCGGCATGGACATCACGGTCGTCACCACCGCCACCACCGACGACGAGGGACGCGCGCTGCTCAAGCTGCTCGGCTTCCCCTTCAAGGAGAACTGACATGGCAAAGACCGCCCTGATCAAGAAGCAGGAGAGCACGCCGAAGTTCGGCGTGCGCGCCTACACCCGGTGCCAGCGCTGCGGCCGTCCGCATTCGGTCTACCGCAAGTTCGGGCTGTGCCGCGTGTGCCTGCGCGAGATGGCTCACCGCGGTGAGCTGCCCGGCGTCACCAAGAGCAGCTGGTAAGGACTATCGCCACAGGTCCTGCGGCACGCCGCAGGAAACCACGGTGAGGAAGAAGCAAACGACATGACCATGACCGACCCGATCGCGGACATGCTGACCCGGATCCGTAACGCCTCGGGGGCGTACCACGAGACCGTGTCCATGCCGTACTCGAAGTTGAAGGCCCGCATCGCGGACATCCTGAAGGCCGAGGGGTACATCCTCGGCTGGCACGAGGAGGAGGCCGAGGTCGGCAAGAACCTCGTGCTCGAGCTCAAGTACGGCATCAGCCGTGAGCGCGCCATCTCCGGCATCCGCAGGATCTCCAAGCCCGGCCTGCGTGTGTACGCGAAGTCCACCAACCTGCCCAAGGTGCTCGGCGGCCTGGGCGTGGCGATCCTGTCCACGTCCTCCGGCCTCCTGACCGACAAGCAGGCAGCCAAGAAGGGTGTGGGTGGGGAAGTCCTCGCCTACATCTGGTGAGCGGAAGAGGAGAGGCGAAATGTCCCGCATCGGACGCCTGCCGGTCGCAGTGCCGGCCTCTGTCCAGAACGTCAACATCGACGGCCAGACCATCACGGTCTCCGGCCCCAAGGGGGAGCTGCAGCACATCGTGCCGTCGCCCCTGACCGTCGCGCGAGCGGAGGACGGCGCCATCGTCGTCGCCCGCCCGGACGACGAGCGCGAGTCCAAGGCCCTGCACGGCCTCACGCGCACGCTGATCAGCAACATGGTCCACGGTGTCACCGAGGGCTTCACCAAGAAGCTCGAGATCGTCGGCACCGGCTACCGCGTCACCGCGAAGGGGACCGACCTCGAGTTCGCGCTCGGGTTCTCCCACCCGGTGGTCGTCAAGGCGCCCGAGGGCATCACCTTCGCGGTCGAGACCCCGACCAGGTTCTCGGTCAGCGGCATCGACAAGCAGCAGGTCGGCGAGGTCTCGGCGAACATCCGCAAGATCCGCAAGCCCGAGCCCTACAAGGGCAAGGGCGTGCGGTACGCCGGCGAGGTCATCCTGCGCAAGGCCGGAAAGGCTGGTAAGTGAGCATGGGTTACGCAAGCAAGCACTCCGTCGGCGCGCGCGGCACCCGGCTGCGCGCACGCGGTCGTCGCCACCTGCGCGTCCGTCGCCGCGTGGTCGGCACCGCGCAGCGTCCCCGCCTCGTGGTCACCCGTTCGCAGCGTCACGTCTTCGTCCAGGTCGTCGACGACTCCCGGGGTGTCACCCTGGCGTCGGCCTCGACCATGGAGAAGGACGTGCGCGCCTCGGGCGACACCAAGTCGGACAAGGCCCGCACCGTCGGGACCCTCGTGGCCGAGCGCGCCCGGGCCGCCGGCATCGACGCGGTCGTCTTCGACCGCGGCGGCAACAGGTATCACGGCCGGGTGGCCGCCGTCGCCGACGGCGCGCGCGAGGCCGGGCTGACGCTGTGATCGCCCCCCGGACGAGTGAGAAGAGGATCTGATATGGCTGCACAGCAGCGGAACAACGGTCCCGCGACCTCCGGTCGGCGGGACGACAACACCAGCAACGATCGCGGTCAGGGCCGCGGCGACCGCCAGGGCGGGCGCCGGGGCGATCGCGGCGGCCGCAACCAGGAAGCCGACAAGTCGGCTTTCCTCGAGCGCGTCGTCTCGATCAACCGCGTGTCCAAGGTCGTCAAGGGCGGCCGCCGGTTCTCCTTCACGGCCCTCGTGGTCGTGGGTGACGGCGACGGCACCGTGGGCGTCGGCTACGGCAAGGCCAAGGAGGTCCCCGCGGCGATCTCCAAGGGTGTCGAGGAAGCGAAGAAGAACTTCTTCCGCGTCCCGCGCATCCAGGGCACCGTGGTCCACCCGGTCCAGGGTGAGGAGGCGGCGGGCGTCGTCCTGCTGCGTCCGGCCGCCCCGGGCACCGGCGTGATCGCCGGCGGCCCCGTGCGCGCGGTGCTCGAGTGCGCCGGCGTGCACGACGTGCTGTCCAAGTCGCTCGGCTCGTCCAACGCGATCAACATCGTGCGGGCCACCATCGCGGCGCTCAAGCAGCTCGAGGAGCCGGAGGCCGTCGCGGCCCGTCGCGGTCTCCCCGTCGAGGACGTCGTGCCCGCCCAGCTCCTGCGCGCGCAGGCCGCGGGACGCGCCGCTGCCCGCGCCGAGAAGGTGGGTGCGTGATGCAGCTGAAGGTGACCCAGGTCCGTTCCGACATCGGCGGCACCCAGCCCCAGCGCGCCACCCTGCGCGGCCTCGGCCTCAAGCGCATCGGTGACGTGGTGGTGAAGGAGGACCGCCCCGAGATCCGCGGCATGATCCGCGCCGTCGCCCATCTGGTGACGGTCGAAGAGGTGGACTGATCCATGACTGAGAACAACAACACCGAGAGCTCCCCGCTCAAGCTCCACGACCTGCGCCCCGCGCCCGGTGCCAAGACCGCGCGCACCCGCGTCGGCCGCGGCGAGGGCTCGAAGGGCAAGACCGCCGGCCGTGGCACCAAGGGCACGAAGGCCCGCTACCAGGTCCCGGCCGGCTTCGAGGGCGGCCAGATGCCGCTGCACATGCGGCTCCCGAAGCTCCGCGGGTTCACCAACCCGTTCCGGGTCGAGTACCAGGTCGTGAACCTGTCGGCTCTCCAGGAGCTCTTCCCCGAGGGCGGCGACGTGACCGTCGCGGATCTCGTGGACAAGGGTGCGGTGCGCAAGAACCAGCCGGTCAAGGTGCTCGGCACCGGCGACGTGAGCGTCACGCTCAACGTCACGGCGAACAAGTTCTCCGCCTCGGCGGAGCAGAAGATCACGGCGGCGGGCGGGACCGTCACGACCGCGTGATCCTCTTTTGACGGGGCATCGCGGCGCAGAATACTCTGTGCCGCGGTGCCCCGTCGTCGTACGTTCCCGGCATCCGGAGCGGCTGCGCGCCCGATCGGTGCCGCGCGCCCCACATCGTCCCGCGGGACCGTCCGAGCCCTGTGCGGCCCCGGTCCGTCCGCGACCCTGAGGAGGGACACGTGAAGAACGCCTTCATCCGTGCGTTCCGCACCCCCGACCTGCGAGCCAAGATCCTGTTCACCCTGGGTCTGCTCGCGATCTACCGGCTGGGCGTCTTCGTCCCCACCCCGGGATTCGACTACACGAACGTGACCGCGTGCGCCACGGCGGCCCTGAGCGGCGGCGCCGGCGTGCTCGGCATGGTCAACATGTTCTCGGGCGGCGCGCTGCTGCAGCTGTCGGTGTTCTCCCTCGGCGTGATGCCCTACATCACCGCGTCGATCATCATCCAGCTCCTGCGCGTCGTGATCCCTCGCTTCGAGGCGCTCCACAAGGAGGGGCAGTCCGGGACCGCCAAGCTGACCCAGTACACGCGCTACCTGACGATCGGGCTCGCGGTCCTCCAGTCGACCACGATCATCACGCTCGTGCGCTCGGGCCAGTTCTTCCCCAACTGCGATCCGGCGGGCCTGGTCCCCGACCAGTCCATCCTCACGCTCCTGCTGATGGTGCTGACCATGACGGTGGGCACCGTGCTCATCATGTGGATGGGCGAGCTCATCACGGAGCGCGGCGTCGGCAACGGCATGTCGCTGCTCATCTTCACCTCGATCGCCGCGTCCTTCCCCTCGGCCCTCGGCCAGATCTTCCAGCTCCAGGGCTGGATCACCTTCGCGCTCGTGATCCTGGTGGCGCTCGTGGTCATGATCGGCGTCATCTTCGTCGAGCAGTCCCAGCGCCGGGTGCCCGTGCAATACGCCAAGCGCATGGTGGGACGCCGCATGTACGGCGGCACCTCCACCTACATCCCCATCAAGGTCAACCAGTCCGGCGTCATCCCGGTCATCTTCGCGACCTCGATCCTCACCGTCCCCCAGCTCATCTCCCAGTTCGGCGATCCCTCCGCCGGGTGGGTGCAGTGGATCAACAACCATCTCGTCCAGGGCCAGAGCTTCTCGTGGTTCTACACGCTGATCTACCTCGCGCTCATCATCTTCTTCGCCTTCTTCTACACCTCGATCACCTTCAACGCCGAGGAGATCGCCGACAACATGAAGAAGTACGGCGGGTTCATCCCCGGTGTGCGCGCGGGCAGGCCCACCGAGCGCTACCTGCAGTACGTGATCAACCGGATCCAGACGCCGGGCGCGCTCTACCTCGGGGTCATCGCGCTGATCCCGATGCTCGCGCTCGTGTTCCTGGGGACGTCGCAGAACTTCCCGCTCGGCGGCGCGTCGATCCTCATCATCATCGGCGTGGGCCTGGACACCGTGAAGCAGATCGACGCCAAGCTGCAGCAGCACCACTACGAAGGGATCCTCCGATGACCGCACCCCGCTCCACGTCAGCCCGCCGGCTGCTGATCGTCGGGCCCCCCGGGGCCGGCAAGGGCACCCAGGCCGCGCGCATCGCCGAGGCGCTCTCGATCCCCGCCATCTCGACCGGCGACATCTTCCGTGCCAACGTGAGAGGGAAGACCGAGCTGGGCCTCCTCGCCACCTCGTACATGGACAAGGGCGAGTACGTCCCCGACGCGGTCACGAACGACATGGTCGCCGACCGTCTTGCCCAGACCGACGCGGCCGACGGCTTCCTGCTCGACGGCTACCCGCGCACGCTCGCCCAGGTCGACGCGCTCGATGCCATGCTCACCACGGCCGGGACCGCGCTCGACGCCGTGATCCTGCTCGAGGTCGATCTCGACGAGGTCGTCGCACGCCTGGTCCAGCGCGGCAGGGAGCAGGGCCGCGCCGACGACACCGAGGACACCATCCGCCGCCGGATCGACGTCTACGCCGAGCAGACCGCGCCTCTCATCGACGTCTACGACGCCCGGGGCCTCATCCGGCGGGTCGACGGCATGGCCTCGATCGACGAGGTCAACGCCGCGATCATGGAGGCCCTGGCCCGGTGAGCCCGCGCCTGCGCCGCGAACGGGTCGAGCTGAAGACCCCCGAGCAGATCGCCGTGATGCGCCGCTCGGGCAAGCTT
>DAMDHZ010000119.1:5469-8313 GCA_032101665.1 Brachybacterium sp.
TCGGACGTCCACGACCTGCTCGCCGCCGAGATCCGGCCCGGCATCACGACGGCGCAGCTGGACGCGCTCGCCGAGCAGATGATCCGCGACCACGGCGCGACCCCCAACTTCCTCGGCTACCAGGGCTACCCGGCGACGGTCTGCATCAGCGTCAACGACGAGGTGGTCCACGGGATCCCCGGACCGCGGGTGCTGCGTGACGGCGACGTGGTCTCGATCGACGGCGGCTGCATCGTCGACGGCTGGCACTCCGACGCCGCCCGCACCCACCTGGTCGGCACGCCCCGTTCCCCCGAGGACGAGCGCCTCGTGGCCGTGACCGAGGGGGCGCTGTGGGCGGGCATCGCCGCGATCGCGGGCGCCGCGCGCGTCGGCGAGATCGGTGCCGCCGTCGAGGACTACGTCGACGAGCAGAACGCCCGTATCGACGGCGGCGAGCTCTCGCCCCTCGAGGGCTTCGGCGGCCACGGCATCGGGACCGCGATGCACCAGGCGCCCGACGTCATGAACTACCGCACGCGCGACCGAGGCCCCCGGATCCAGGTCGGCATGTGCCTGGCCGTCGAACCCATGCTCATCCAAGGGCCGGGGGACTGGGTCATGCTCGACGACGACTGGACGGTGGTCGCCACGGGCGGCGGCCGCGCCGCGCACTGGGAGCACTCCGTCGCGGTCACCTCCCAGGGCCTGCTCGTGCTGACCGCGGCCGACGGGGGAGCGACCGAGCTGGCCGCACGCGGCGTGACGGCCGCCCCGGACCCGCTCGCCGCCTGACCACCCCTGCCGCGGAGAGACGTGACCCATCCGACGCCCGTGCGCCCTGGGCGGATCCGATGGTGATGTGTAAGATCGATCCTCGGGTGCTTTCCGCGCGCGTTCGGAGGCACCCGCGCACGAGACGACTCGAGCGCCCCGTTCATCTGCGGAAGCGGACGACCACGTATCCCCCCGGGATCGGCCGTCCGGGCGGTTGCACGGGTCGTTCCCTGCTCGTGGACCGGAAACGACGCGACACCCGGTGCCCGCACGGACACCAGGAGATAGGGGATCAATGGCCAAGAAGGACGGCGTCATCGAGGTCGAAGGCACGGTGACGGAGGCGCTCGCCAACGCGCGTTTCCGTGTCGAGCTGGACAACGGGCACAAGGTCCTCGCACACATCTCCGGGAAGATGCGCCAGCACTACATCCGCATCCTCCCCGAGGACCGCGTGGTCGTCGAGCTCAGCCCCTACGACCTCGACAAGGGCCGCATCGTCTACCGCTACAAGTGACCTGTCCGCGCGTCCGCGCGGTCCGGAGCGGGGCCGTCCGCCGACGGCCCCGGATCGAAGAAGGAAGCCATGAAAGTCAAGCCGAGCGTCAAGCCGATCTGTGACAACTGCAAGGTGATCCGTCGCCACAGCGTCGTCATGGTCATCTGCAAGAACCCGCGCCACAAGCAGCGTCAGGGCTGAGCCCCGCCGCTGTCGGCGCATCGGTCGCACGAGCGGCCAGGCCCTCGGGCCACCCGCCCCTCGGGGCACCACACAACGCAAGAGCCGCCACCATCCCGCCCACGGCGGGACCACTCGCAGACGGAGGCTGCGGCGCACCGGGCACGATCCTCGAGATCGACGGTGCGAGGTGACGGATCAGGCCTCCGGAGAAGTAGGAGAACTGCACCATGGCACGTCTTATGGGAGTCGACCTGCCGCGCGACAAGCGCGTCGAGGTCGCCCTCACGTACATCTACGGCGTGGGCCGCACCCGCGCCCTCGAGACCCTGGCCGCGACCGGCGTCTCGGGCGACATCCGGGTCCGCGAGCTGAGCGACGAGCAGCTCGTCGCGCTGCGCGACCACATCGACGCGAACTACCAGGTCGAGGGTGATCTCCGTCGCGAGGTCGCCGCCGACATCCGCCGCAAGGTCGAGATCGGCTCGTACGAGGGTCTGCGCCACCGCCGCGGCCTGCCCGTCCGGGGACAGCGCACCAAGACCAACGCGCGTACCCGCAAGGGCCCCAAGCGCACGGTCGCCGGCAAGAAGAAGGCCCGCTGACCTCGCTGGCCCACTCGGTCCAGCAGTTCTTCGCCGCCGCCACGAACCGTGACGCGAGCGGCACACCGATCACCTGAACCCACCCGAGGAGTTCTGCCGCATGGCACCCAAGACCCGCCAGGCCTCCGGCGCGCGCAAGCCGCGTCGCAAGGACAAGAAGAACGTCGTCAACGGCCAGGCCCACATCAAGTCCACGTTCAACAACACCATCGTGTCGATCACCGACCCGACGGGCGCCGTCATCTCCTGGGCGTCCGCCGGCCAGGTCGGCTTCAAGGGCTCGCGCAAGTCCACCCCGTACGCCGCGCAGATGGCCGCCGAGGCCGCCGCGCGCCAGGCGCAGGAGCACGGCCTGAAGAAGGTCGACGTGTTCGTCAAGGGCCCCGGCTCCGGCCGTGAGACCGCGATCCGCTCGCTCACCGCGGCAGGCCTCGAGGTCGGCTCGATCCAGGACGTCACGCCCCAGCCCCACAACGGGACCCGTCCACCCAAGCGTCGGCGCGTCTGATCCGGGCGCCGTCCCTGCCGGCGCGGCCGGCGGGGACTCGGCGCATCGAGATTCCCCCCACCCCTTCTGAGGCCATCACCCCTTAAAGAGCGTCATATGGCGGACGCTCGCAGAAAGGACCCAACGTGCTCATTGCACAGCGCCCCACGCTGACCGAAGAGGTCGTGTCGGAGCACCGCTCCCGGTTCGTCATCGAGCCGCTCGAGCCGGGCTTCGGCTACACCCTCGGCAACTCGCTGCGTCGTACCCTCCTGTCCTCCATCCCCGGTGCCGCGGTCACGTCGATCCGCGTCGAC
>DAMDHZ010000120.1:0-2511 GCA_032101665.1 Brachybacterium sp.
TCGATGACCATCTCGATGGGACGCGGCGAGCAGGGCAAGGGGTGGGACTACGCGGACGTGGGTGCCACGGGCATCGACGGCCAGCAGGCGGTCTACTCGGTCATCACCCAGGGCGAGGACCCGGTGCCCAACCAGAGCTGGTGGGAGTGGGGGCCGTTCTACAAGTCGAGCTCGCAGCGTCTGTCCGAGGAGCTGCAGGACAGCGGTGCCTCGGTCGAGCCCATCATCTACGAGGCCGGCAAGGCCTACGAGCCCTACCGGTTGCCCAAGGAGATGAAGGTGCCGCCGCTCGTCTTCGACACGGATCAGGCGTCGCAGATCGGTGAGGCCAAGACCAACCTGGAGACCGCTCTCAAGCAGGGGCTCTCGAGCTTCTGCACCGGCAAGACCGACGCGTCGAAGGACGCGGACTGGAAGGCGTTCACCGGGCAGTTCACCTCGATCGGCGTCGAGCAGTACCTCAAGACGAACCAGGACGCGTACGACAAGCAGTTCTGAGACCAGGAGGTCCGATTCCACGGCACCACGCGAACGGGGCCCCGAGCACATGCTCAGGGCCCCGTCGTCGTGAGGTCGGCGGGCCTGTGGTCGCGGAAGGGACGCTGGTGATGCTCTCTGGCATATATGCCACAGCACATCACCTGCGTCCCTTCCAAGACACGGCCCCCATCCAGCAAGGGGTCGAGGCCCCGCCACCCCCCCCGCGGGGGCTGACCCGCCGTGCCCTCCCCCGCGGGGCGGACCCGCCGTGCCGTGCGGTGTGGCGCCTGCTCCGCCGTCAGTCGACCGGCGCGTCCGTGGGGGCCGCGAAGTCCTCGGGCAGGGACGGTACGGGGGCCTGTCCCGCGTCATAGGCGCACACGGCGTCGAGCGCCGCGCCCGCGCCCTCCACCTCGACGGTGAGGGCGCCGGTGACGACGGGGCTCTCGAGCCGATGGATCCGTCGCACGCCCACGGTGCCGCCCTCGGCCAGGAGCGTGCCGTCCTCGGCGAGCACGCGGTGGCCGGTGATCCGCTGTCCGTCCTCCAGGTGCTCGCGCAGCTCGACGTGGTCGATCCGTTGATCCGCCGGGAGCACGGCGCGCACCGCGCCGGGGCCCTGCACGCCCGGCCGCTGGGGCGCGGCCTCGAGCCGGGCATCGGTCGGAGAGCCGAAGCGCGCGTCGAGCGCCGCCCGGAACTCCCGGACGCGCTCGGCGTCGTCGGCGTCGATACGTCCTCGGCGGTCCGGGGGGATGTTCAGCAGCAGGTTGGCGCCGAGCCCGATCGAGCGGTCGTGGATCGCGAGCAGGTGCTCGACCGACTTGGGCTGCTCCCCGGGCTGCCAGAACCATCCCCGGCGGAGCGAGACGTCGCACTCGGGCGGGAGATATCGGGGCTCGGCAAGCTCGATCACGTCCTCGTCGTAGTTGTTCAGATCCGCATCGGCGGTCACGTACTCGCACGGGTCGGCGGCCAGGCCGTCCTCGTTGCCCACCCAGCGGATGGTCGCGGGCCCCATGTTGAACACCATGGCCTGTGGCTGCAGCTCATGGATCAGGTCGCCGATGCGCTCCCAGTCGTAGGTGCGACCCGCCGAGCCCGCGCCGTCGAACCACAACTCGGTCAGGGTGCCGTAGCGCGTGCACAGCTCGCGGAGCTGCTGCAGGTAGAACTCGTCGTAGGCGGCGGCGTCGGGGTAGCAGGGCTCGTGTCGGTCCCACGGGGAGAGGTACAGGCCCAGCCCGAGCCCATGGCGGGCGGCGGCATCGGCGACCTCGCCGACGACGTCGCCCCGGCCGTCCCGCCACGGCGAGGAGACCACCGAGTAGTCGGTCGTCGAGGTGGGCCAGAGGCAGAATCCGTCGTGATGCTTGGCCGTGAGGATGACGTAGCGCGCACCGAGATCGCGCGCGGTGCGCACCCACTCGTCGGCATCAAGATCGGTGGGATCGAAGCTGTCGGCGGGCAGGCTCCCGTCGCTCCACTCCTTGCCGTGGAAGGTGTTCATGCCGAAATGGAAGAAGACTCCGAGGCCCGAGCGCTGCCAGACAAGCTGCTCGGGAGTGGGCCGCAGGATCGGAAGGGGGTCGGGCTCGGCAGGGACGGCGGTCTGAGGGGATGCAGGGGTGGATGTCATGGCTCGAGTGTTCCAGACATCGGGCCTTTGAGGAAGGCGTTCCGGTGATCTCTGGCCATCGGCTCCATCCTCACGACGGCTCACACCACGATTCATCCGATGTCACACGGGGCACACTCGGTTTGACCCCGTACTCTGGGTCCATGCGATGGTTCGGCCTCGGAGGCCCGGGAGGACCCCAGCACGTGCCCGCCTGGGTGCTGTGGGGCAACGATCTGATCGACCGCGCTCTGCTGGTCGTGATGGTGAGCCTGCTCTGGATCCTGACGAGCGCGCTCGGCCTGGTCGTCCTCGGGGTCGCCCCCGCCACCTGCGCTGGAGCCGATCTGCTGCGAGATCGTCGCGAGGGCCGGCACGTCCGCGTCCTGGCCGGATGGTGGGGCGGCGTGCGG
>DAMDHZ010000120.1:2521-4216 GCA_032101665.1 Brachybacterium sp.
AACGTCCGCATGATCCCCTTGATGGTCGTCCAGGTCTCCGAGGTGATGACCCTCTGGCTCGCGTTCCAGCGTGGGAGCACACCGGGTGGGGTGATCGCGATCGGCGTCGCGGCAATCGTCCTGGTCTGGGTCACGGCCGCCGTGGCCGCCATCGTGGCGTGCGCGCGCCTGCGACGTCAGGAGGTGCTCGTCACCTGGCGCGTGACCCTCCTGCTGCCCGGGGCGCTGCCCGTGCGCAGCCTGCTCCAGCTCGTGCTCACGGGCGCGTGGAGCCTGCTGTGCGTGGCGGCTCCCCCGCTCGCGGTCATGCTCGGAGCCGGAGTCGCCCTCGACCTCTGCGGTGCGGTGCTCGCGAGACCGATCGACGCCCTGCTCGCGCAGGTCGACGAGTCCTCCGCCGAGACCGATCAGGGCACGGACGACGGCGCTGCACCGGCTCGCTGAGCCGATGGCCCCGGGGGCGCCCGCAGGGGGACTACGCTGGATCGCGATCAGGACGACGAACGGGAGAATCATGGCGGAGTCCACGGTGGACGTCACGCGCGCCGATGCGGTGCTCATCGGAGGGGGCGTGGCCAGTGCGACGCTCGCCGCCCTGCTGAGCGAGCTCGAGCCGAGCTGGGAGCTCGAGGTGCTCGAGAAGCTCGACGCGGTCGGCCAGGAGTCGAGCGACGGGTGGAACAACGCCGGCACGGGCCACAGCGCCCTGTGCGAGCTCAACTACACGCCCCAGGACGTCGACGGCTCGGTCAGCCCCGCCAAGGCGATCAGCATCAACGAGCAGTTCCAGGTCTCCCGTCAGTTCTGGGCGCACCTCGTGGAGTCCGGGCGCGTCACCGACACCTCCTTCATCCACCCGGTGCCGCACATGAGCTTCGTGCACGGTCTCGAGAGCACCGACTATCTGCGTCGGCGGCACGACGCCCTCGTCGCCAATCCCCTGTTCGACCGCATGCGGTTCACGACCTCCCATGAGCAGCTCGCCGAGTGGGCCCCGCTCGTGAGCGAGGGGCGGCCGGTGACCGAGTCGATCGCGGCCACCTGGTCCCCCGACGGCACGGACGTGAACTTCGGTCAGCTCACGCGGGACCTGTTCGCCTTCGCCGAGACGGCGGGGACGAGAGTCCGCACCGGGCGCGAGGTGATCTCGCTGCGCCGCATGGACGGCGAGTGGGGGGTCATGAGCCGCTCGACCGCGACCGGCGCCGTGCACGTGACGCGCACGCCCTTCGTGTTCGTCGGAGCCGGCGGCAACGCGTTGCCGCTCCTGCAGGACTCGGGGATCGACGAGATCCGCGGCTTCGGCGGCTTCCCGATCTCGGGCGAGTGGCTGCGCTGCACGAACGAGGAGGTCATCGCCCGCCACGACGCCAAGGTCTACGGCCGGGCGAGCGTCGGAGCGCCTCCCATGAGCGTCCCGCATCTGGACACGCGTTTCGTGGACGGTCGCCGGTCCCTCATGTTCGGCCCCTACGCCGGGTGGAGCCCCAAGTTCCTCAAGACGGGCCGCTACACCGACCTGTTCGCGTCCATCAAGCCCGGCAACATCGCCCAGATGGCCGCGGTGGCTCCTCCGAACCTCGACCTCATGACGTATCTGGCCAAGGAGCTCGCCGCGACGAGCGGCAAGCGCTTCGCCGCGCTCACCGAGTACATGCCCGAGGCCCGCGAGGAGGACTGGGAGCTCGTGACGGC
>DAMDHZ010000120.1:4226-8230 GCA_032101665.1 Brachybacterium sp.
CAGGTGATCGCCCCCGACCCCAAGAAGGTGGGCGTCCTCCAGTTCGGCACCCAGCTCATCACCGCGGCGGACGGCTCGATCGGCGGCATGCTCGGCGCCTCCCCCGGCGCCTCGACCGCGACCACGATCATGCTCGGCATGATGGCCTCCGTCTTCCCCGACCGGATCGACGCGTGGCGTCCCCGGATCTCGCAGATGATCCCGTCCTACGGCACCTCCCTCTCGGACGATCCCGATGCCGCCCACTCGGCTCTCGAGAGGACGGCGAGCATCCTCGGCCTGTCCCACTGATCCTCCGTCCGGGCCGGTCCGGACGGCCACAACCGCTGGAGCCCCACCATGCGCATCTCCCTGATGGCGACCTGCCTGGCCGACGTGATGGCCCCCGACGTCGCCCGCTCCACCGTGCTCCTGCTCGAGCGCCTGGGCCATGAGGTCGTCTTCGACCCGCGCCAGACCTGCTGCGGCCAGATGCACACCAACACGGGCTACTACTCCGAGGCGGCGCCCGTGGTCCGCAGCTTCGTCGACACCTTCACGCCGCAGCTCGAGAGCGTCGACGCGATCGTGATGCCCTCCGGTTCGTGCGCCGGGTGCGTGCGCGACCAGCACGCGCTGGTCGCGCGCCACGAGGGCGACACCGAGCTCGAGCAGCGCGCCGCCGTCGCCGCCAAGACCTACGAGCTCTCCGAGCTGCTCGTGGACGTGCTCAAGGTGACCGACGTGGGCGCCTACTTCCCCCACACCGTGACCTATCACCCGACGTGCCACTCGATGCGCGTGCTCAAGGTGGGCCCGCGACCGCTCCGCCTGCTGCGGGCCGTCGAGGACATCGAGGTCGTCAACCTTCCCGCCTCCGACGTGTGCTGCGGCTTCGGCGGCACGTTCTCGGTCAAGAACGCCGAGACCTCCGACGCGATGGTCACCGACAAGGCCGCGAACGTCGTGAAGTCCGGTGCCGACTACGTCGTCGCGGGAGACGCGTCGTGCCTCATGAACATCGGCGGCAAGCTGTCGCGCACGGGCGCACGCCCCCGCCCCATCCACCTGGCGCAGATCCTCGCCTCCACCCGGGAGCACCCGTTCGCGCCCTCGGACGTCATGCTCGGGAGGGCCTCATGAGCACCGTCGACCTCGGCATGCCGGCGATCCGTCCGCAGCACGCCTCGCCCCGCACGTCCCAGCTGCGCGGCGAGGAGTCCTTCCCCGCTGCCGCCCGCCACGAACTCGCCGATGCGACGCTACGCGGCAATCTCGCGCACGCGACGGGCACGATCCGCGCCAAGCGCGCGGGCGTGGTCCGCGAGATGCGGGACTGGCAGAAGCTGCGCGACGCCGGGAGCGCCCTCAAGTGGCAGGTCACCGACCATCTGCCCGAGATGCTCGAGCAGCTCGAGGCGGCCGTCACCGCGGCCGGCGGGCACGTGCACTGGGCGCGCGACGCCGAAGAGGCCGGTGACATCGTCACGGCCCTCGTGCTCGAGCGCGGCGCCGGCCCCGTGCTCAAGATCAAGTCGATGGCGACGCAGGAGATCGGTCTCAACGAGACCCTCGCCGCCGCGGGCGTCACGGCGATCGAGTCCGATCTGGCCGAGCTCATCGTGCAGCTCGCCGGAGACACGCCGAGCCACATCCTGGTCCCCGCGATCCATCGCAACCGCGACGAGATCCGGCAGATCTTCCTGTCCCACATGCCCGACATCGACGCCGACATCACCGACGACCCGGCCCAGCTCGCGGGTGCCGCGCGGCGCTTCCTGCGCGAGCGCTTCCTGGACCTGCCCGGCGGCGTCGCGATCTCGGGGGCCAACTTCGCCGTCGCGGAGACGGGCACGATCTCGATCGTCGAGTCCGAGGGCAACGGCCGCATGTGCCTGACGCTCCCGCGCACGCTCATCTCCGTGGTCGGGATCGAGAAGGTGATCCCGAGCTTCGCCGATCTCGAGGTGTTCCTGCAGCTGCTCCCCCGCTCCTCGACGGGCGAGCGGATGAACCCGTACACATCGCTGTTCACGGGGGTGCGCGAGGGTGACGGACCCGAGGAGTTCCACCTGGTCCTGCTCGACAACGGTCGCAGCGCGGTGCTCGAGGACCCGGAGGGCCGCAGTGCGCTGCACTGCATCCGCTGCTCGGCATGCCTGAACGTGTGCCCCGTGTACGAGCGGACAGGGGGCCATGCGTACGGCTCGACCTACCCGGGACCGATCGGCGCGATCCTCTCGCCCCAGCTGACCGGGATGACGGGTCCCGACGACCCCAGCGCCTCGCTCCCGTACGCCTCGAGCCTGTGCGGGGCGTGCTACGACGTGTGCCCCGTCAAGATCGACATCCCCAAGATCCTCGTGCATCTGCGTGCCAAGGACGTCGACCAGCGCCGCGAGACGCGCGGCCAGTTCCACGGCACGTGGGATGTGGCGATGCAGGCCATGAGCCGTCTCATGTCCTCCCCGCGCGCCTACGACGCGACGGTCCGCGCGAGCCGCCTCGCGGGTCTCCTCAAGCGCCACGGCAACATCGGACGCCTCCCCTCCGCGCTGCCCGTGATCCCCGGCTGGACCGACCACCGCGACCTGCCCACCCCGCACGAGTCCTTCCGCTCGTGGTGGAGCTCCCGCGAGAGCTCGGCCGCAGAGTCCGGGGACGCGCAGGGCCGCAACGACGACGGCGAGGAGCCACGGTGAACGACTGGCACGACGACCGCCCCCGGCGGACCCCCGGTCTGAGCGCCAAGGAGGAGATCCTCGGACGGGTGCGCACCGCGCTCGCGGTCGAGCGTCGCGATGCCGTGACCGAGGCCGCCGACGTCCCGCGCGCCTACCAGCGGGCCGACGACCGGCAGGAGACCGCGACCGATCCCGCCAGGGTGCGCCAGCTCCTGGTGACCCGGCTCGAGGACTACACCGCCGTCGTGCACCGCACGACCGCGGCAGGGGTGGCCGCCGCGGTCGCCGAAGCCCTGGGCGACGCCCGCTCCGTCGTGATCCCGCCCGCGCTGCCCGCCGCATGGACCGCCGAGCTCGCCGTCGAGCCCGTGCGCGACGACGGGACGCTCGGCGCGCGCGAGCTCGACGCGGTCGACGCCGTCCTCACCGGATGCCACACCGCGATCGCGCTGACCGGCACCATCGTGCTCCGCGGCGACGACGTCAGCGGCCGCCGCATCCTGAGCCTCGTCCCCGACCTGCACGTCGTCGTGGTCGACGCCGCCGACGTGGCCCTCGGCGTCCCCCGGGCCATCGAGCGCATGGCGGAGGACCCGACGGCGCCGTGGACCATGATCTCGGGACCGAGCGCGACGAGCGACATCGAGCTGTCGCGGGTCGAGGGCGTCCACGGTCCGCGGCGCCTGCACGTCGTCCTCGTCGAGCCGGACCCGGACCCCACACCCGAGACAACCGCACAGGAGAAGGCATGACCGACACCCAGCAGATCGGCCCCCGCGGGGGCGTCCATGAGATCGCGGCCGGCCCCTACCGGGCGCGGGTCTGCGAGGTCGGCGCGACCCTCAACGACCTCGAGCTCGACGGCCGTCCGCTCATCCTCCCGAGCCCGCTCGACGGCCCGATGATCCTGTCGCGCGGCGCCCTCGTGGCCCCGTGGCCCAACCGGATCGGGGACGGCCGCTACACGTGGGACGGAGCCGAGCTGCAGACGGCGATCACCGAGCCCGAGCGCGGCAACGCGCTGCACGGCCTGCTGTCCTTCCAGCTCTACACCCCGGTCGACGCCGCAGGAGCAGGACAGCGGGAGGCCGTGACGCTCTCGACCGTCCTGTATCCCACGCCGGGATACCCCTTCCTGCTGCGCGTCGAGGTCGAGTACCGCCTCCACGCCGAGGACGGTCTGGCGACGACCGTGACGGCCACCAACCTCGGCCGCACGGACCTGCCCTACGGGGTGTGCCCGCACCCCTACCTCGTCGCCGGCCCGGGCGCCCTCGACACGTGGGAGCTGGACCTGCACGCCGGGACGGTGCTGCAGGTCACCCCCGACCGCCTGCTGCC
>DAMDHZ010000121.1:0-7928 GCA_032101665.1 Brachybacterium sp.
GAGCCGGTGCCCAGGTCGCCCCGTCGTCGAGCGAGAGGGACAGGGTCCCGCGGCGCCGCTCGCTCGCATCGGGCGTGCTCGAGAGGACGAGCACGCGCGAGCGCGGGTCCTGCGGCGCGGCCTCGGGCCACACGCGGGCGAGCTGGGCGTTGTTGCCCGGGTCCGGGATCGCCGCGGTCGGGCCCAGGTGCCGCCAGGTCTCCCCGCCGTCCTCCGAGAGGCTGCGACGCCGCACCCCGGAGCGCGCATGGTCGCGCGAGTCCAGCAGCAGGGCCCCGTCCGACAGCTCGGCGATCGTGGTCTCGTCCATGAGCGAGCCCGTCGGCCGACCGCGGCGCCAGGTCCTCCCGTGGTCGTCGGACAGCAGGGCGAAGGAGCGGACGTCGTCGTCGGGCCCCCACCAGCCCGCATACGGCTGCACGAGGCGCCCGGCGTGCGCCGGCGAGCGCAGGCGCACGCCCGCCCCCGAGGTCGCGAACGCGGCCCGCACCGGTGCGGCCTGGGCGATCGCCGTGAGGGACCTGCGCACCCAGGTCTCCCCGCCGTCGCGCGACGTCGAGACCATCGAGCTCAACGCGTCCCGGCCCGCGTCGTCGGTGCCGGGGACCGCGTCCCACACGCCGCGGTCCCGGGCGACGGTGTGGAACAAGTGGACGGTCCCCGTCTCGTCGTCAACCACGAGGCTGGGATCCGTCGACCACTCCCGACGTCCCCGATCCGCCGGGTGGACGTCCTGCAGCGGTCCCCAGGTCCGACCGCCGTCGACGGAGCGCCGCAGGTGGATCCCGGTGGGCTCGGGCGCATCGGCCCAGGAGTCGCGACCGTCGAAGGCCGCGAGCACGATCCCCGTCCGGCCCTCGGCCGGGGTTGTCGGCGCCGCGGCCGGGGCTCCTCGCAGCACGGCGAGGGCGCAGATCCGGTAGGCCGGCATCGGCCCGTCTCCCGCTCTCGCGAGGACCTGGTGGGGGAGGGTGGAGGTCATCGCGGTCTCCTGTCGCGTCGGCCGGGGGACCACGGTGCTGGGGCGGGCACGGCTCAGCCCGCCGCGTCGATCGCGGTCGCCGCGGCGCCGAGCAGCGCCGCATGCACGCCGGCGGCGGCGTCGCGCACAGGCGTCCGTGCCACGACGTCCATGGCCTGCTCGGCGATCCCATCCAGGAGCGCGGAGCGCCAGGCACCGCCGACGCCGACGACGCCCCCGGTGAGGGCGACGACCTCGGGGTCGAGCACGTTCAGCAGGCCGCCGATCACCCGCCCGGTCGCGCGCCCGGCGATCTCGTAGGCGCGGCCGGCCGGCGCGCTGCCTGCGCGGGCGGCGGCCGCGAGCGACGGACCGTCGACCGTCGAGGCGTCGTCGGCGCCGAGGCGCCGCGCGAGGGCGAGGATGCCGGGGCCGGAGGCGAGACCCTCGAGGTGGCCGCGACGCCCGCACGAGCAGAGCACGCCGTCGGCCTCCGGCACGACGACATGCCCGAGGTGGCCCGCCGCCCCGCGGGTCCCGGTGACGGCACGGCCCGCGAGCACGTGGCAACCGCCGATGCCCGTCCCCACGGCGACGAGCAGCAGCGACGAGGAGCCGCGGCCGACCCCGAAGCGGCTCTCGCCGACGCCGTGGGCGTGGACGTCGTTGAGGACGCGCACCGGGACGCCGAAACGTGCGCGGAAGGCCGCGGCGAGGTCGGTGCCGGGCCAGCCGGGCAGCGCCTCGGTCGCATGGGTGATGACCCCGCGGTCGGCGTCCACGACCCCGGCCGCGGCGATCCCCACGGCCCGCACCTGGCTGTCCCGTGGCAGCTCACCCCGGAGGCGGGCGCCCAACTCGACTGCGCATCCGAGCACGGCCGAGGCGCCGGCGCGGGCGGGCGTCGGGGCCGTCCTCGCGGTGAGCACCCGGGCACGGGACGGGGTCGCGTCCACGAGCGCCGCCGTGGTCTTGGTGCCGCCGATGTCGAGCGCGAGAGCGAGCCGCGCCCCGTCAGGCACGGGCGTCCAGGAGCTCCGCGGCGGCGAGGATCCGCCGGATCCCGGCGACCGGGGCGCCCTCGAGAGCCGTCATCGGGGCGGACATGGTGTTGGTCGAGAACACCCCCAGCTCGCGCAGCGCGGTCTTGAACGCACCGACGCCCGCTGCGGGTCCCATCTTGCCCGCCGGCTGGAACACGATCTCGAACAGGGCCGCGAGCCGATCCTGCTCGCGTCGGGCCGTCTCCCAGTCGCCGGCCGTCGCGGCGCGATGCAGACGCACGTAGCCGGCCGGGTCGACGTTGCCGAGGCCGGGCACGGAGCCGTGGGCGCCCGCCAGATAGGCGCCGTCGACGACCACCTCGTGGCCTGTGAGGAGGCAGAGCGGGGAGCCCGCCGCGCGGTTGAGCGCGGCCAGGCGGCGGAACGAGACGTCGTCGCCGCTCGAGTCCTTGACGCCGACGATCACGCCGTCGGCCCCGAGCTGCGCGAGGTGCTCGGGGGCGAGCTTGGCGTGCACGCACACGGGGATGTCGTACGCCCACACCGGGCCCGGGGCCGCCGCCGAGACCGCCCGGAAGTGCGCGTCGATCTCGTCGGGGCCCGTGATCGCGTAGAACGGCGCCGTGACGACGTAGCCGTCGGCGCCGTACCTCTCGGCCGCCCGCACCTGGGCGATCACCCGGTTGGTCTCGGTGTCGATGACGCCGACGAGCAGCGGCACCTGGCCCGCGAGGATCCCGACGAGGGCGTCGAGCACCCGCGCCCGCATCGCATCGTCGAAGAAGGCGACCTCACCGCTCGACCCGAGGGCGAACAGGCCGTCGACACCGGCCTCGACATGCCGTGCGACGAGCCGTTCGAGCGAGGGCACGTCGAGCTCGCCGTCGGCGGTCAGCGGGGTGACGAGGGGCGGGACGACTCCGTGGAGACGAGAGGCGGACGCGGGTCCGGAGGTGGCGGTCATGGTTCCTTCCAGGGATGGACTGACGGGGGGAGGGGGTGAGGACGGTCGCTCAGGGGAGCGGGGTGCTCACAGCAGGCTCGGTGCGGCCGCGAGGAGCGAGCGCGTGTACTCGTCGTGCGCGTCGGCGAAGATCTGCGCGGTCGGGCCCTCCTCGACGACCCGGCCGCGGTTCATGACGAGGATCCGATCGGACACGAAGCGGACGGTGTTGATGTCGTGGGAGATGAACACGAGCCCCAGGTGCAGCTCGCGCCGCAGGTCCATGAGGAGGTTGAGCACCTGGGCGCGGACCGAGACGTCCAGGGCACTCGTGGGCTCGTCGGCCACGACGATGTCGGGCTCGAGGGCGAGAGCGCGGGCGATCGCGACGCGCTGGCGCTGCCCTCCCGAGATCTGGCGCGGCAAGACGTCGAGGGCCGACTGCGGCAGCCCCACGAGGTGCAGCAGCTCGCGCACCCGGTCGAGCCGCTCCTGCTCGGAGCCGATGCCGTGCACGCGCAGAGGGTCCAGGAGGGTCTCCCGCACCACCAGGCGGGGATTGAGCGCGGTCGACGGGTCCTGGAACACGACCGAGACGGATCGGCCCAGCTCCCGGCGCTGGTTCCGCGACCGCGTGAGCGGATGCCCGCGGAACAGCACGCGGCCGCTCGTGACGCCCTGGAGCCCGGTCATGACGCGGGCGAGCGTGGATTTGCCCGACCCCGACTCGCCGACGATGCCGGTCACCTCCCCGCGCCGGACCGCGACGGAGACCCCGTCGACCGCCCGGATGGTGTCCGGATGCAGGATCTTCCCCGTCCGCAGCCGATGGACGACGTGGACGTCCTCGAGCTCGATGACGGGTGTCGCGAAGGGATCGGTGGGATGGTTCATCAGGACTCTCCTTCGTCGGCGCGGGCCGCGCCCGCCGCTGTCCCCGGCCGGGTGGTGGCCACGAGGTGGTCCGGCGCGCTGCCGAGGGGCACGAGCCGGGGCCGTACGGACGGGTCCGCGAGCGGATCGAGCGACCGCGGGGCGAAGCGGTCCCCGAGGGCGAAGTCGCGGGGGGAGGGCACGGTGCCGGCGACCTGGTGCAGACGCTCGGCTCCCGCCTCGATCGAGAGCACCGAGCCGAGCAGGCCCCGCGTGTACTCGTGGGTGGGGCGCGTCAGCAGCTCGTGGGTCGGCGCCTGCTCCACGACCTGACCGGCGTACATGACGGTGATCGTGTCGGCGAGCTGCGCGACGAGGGCGAGGTCGTGGCTCACGAAGACCATCGCGAAGCCGAGCTCGTCGCGCAGGCGGTTGAGCAGGTCCACGACCTGCTTCTGCACCGTCACGTCGAGCGCCGTGGTCGGCTCGTCGGCGATCACGAGGCGGGGGTCGCGCGTGAGCGCCATCGCGATCAGGACCCGCTGGCGCTGGCCGCCCGAGAGCTCGTGGGGGTAGGACGCGAGGGTGCGCTTCGGGTCCAGGCCGACGAGCTCGAGCAGGTCGTCGGCGCTGCGCGTGCCGCCCCGCCGGGTGAGCTGGGCCATCTGCGAGCGGATCAGCATGGACGGGTTCAAGGAGCTGAGCGCGTCCTGGTAGACCATCGCGATCTCGTGGCCGCGCAGGGCGTTCATCCGGCGCGGGCCGAGGCGGAGCACGTCGTCCTCGCCGACCATCACCTCGCCGCTCACGCGCGCGCTGCGGGGCAGCAGCCCCATGATCGCGAGGCTCGTGACGGACTTGCCCGACCCCGACTCGCCGACCAGGCCCATGGTCCGGCCGGCCTCGACCGAGAACGAGACGCCGTCGACGATGTCGACCTCGCCGTGGGCCTCGGGGAAAGCCACCCGCAGGTCGCGTACCTCGAGGACGGGGGCGCCCGCGGGCCGCGCCGCTCCTCGCGAGGCGTCGGTGCCCGCCGCCATGACCGGGCGATCGGCTGCGCGCTCGGTCTCGCGGCGCCGCAGCGTCTCGAGCGACTCGTCGAGCAGGCGCTGCGCCGTCGCCGGATCGGTCGTGCCCAGCGCGCCGGTCGCGACCGGCGCGGCCTGTTCGTCGGCCTCGACGTTCGCACGGGACCGGACGCGCGGGCTCGCCATCGCGTCCGTGAGGCCCTCGGACAGGATGTTGAGCGCGAGCACCGTCAGGAGGATCGCGAGGCCCGGGAAGAAGGTGGGCCACCAGTAGCCGGCCAGCAGGAGCTGCTTGCCGTCGGAGAGGATGTTGCCCCACGAGGGGTTCGGCGGCTGCACACCGGCGTTGATGAAGGACAGCGACGCCTCGAAGACGATCGCGTCGGCCACCTGAACGGTCGCGAACACCATGATCGGGGCGATGCAGTTGCGGGCCACGTGCTTGAGCAGGATCCACGCCGTCGACGCGCCCATCACCTTCGAGGCGGCCACGTAGTCCTCGCCGAACTGCGCCAGCACGTTGGCACGGATGACGCGCGAGAGCTGGGGTACGTAGAGGAAGGCGATCGCGAAGATGATCACCGGCAGCGACGTGCCGAACACCGCCACGAACACGGCGGCGAGCGCGATGCCGGGGAAGGACATGACGACGTCGAGGACGCGCATGAGGATCTCGGAGGGGATTCGCGCGGCGGTCGCGGCGAAGGAGCCGAGCACCGCCGCGACGACCAGGGCGATGCCGGTCGCACACAGGCCGATCAGCAGGGAGGAGCGTGCGCCGTACAGAACGCGCGAGAGGATGTCGCGGCCGATCGCGTCGGTACCCATCGGGTGTCCCGCGCCCGGCCACTGGACGGGGGTGCCGGAGGCGAGCGGGTCGTCGGGCGCCAGGAGCGGGGCGAAGACGGCGGCGAGCACGAGCAGCACGAGGAAGACGAGCGCGACGCGCCCGGCCCACGGGAGGGAGGTGAGCGCGGCCAGGCGGGAGCCCGCGACGGACTGGAGGCGGCGGTCGAGGTGGCGACGCATGTCAGATGCTCCTGATCCGGGGATTGACGAGGACGTACAGGAGGTCGACGAGGATGTTGACCACGATGAACGCGACGGCGACGGTGAGGGTCACGCCCTGCACGAGGAACACGTCGTTGCGGGTGACGCCGTCGAGGATGAGCTTGCCCATCGCCTGGATGTTGAAGATGATCTCGATGATCACAGCGCCGCCCATGAGGTAGCCGACGCGCAGGCCGAGGACCGTGATCGGGGTGATGAGCGCGTTGCGCAGGACGTTGCGGGCCACTACGACGGAGTAGGGGATGCCGGCGCCGATGGCCGTGCGGACGTAGTCGCGGTCGAGCTCCTCGACCATCGCGGTCCGCACCACGCGGGTGAGCGAGCCCGCCACGGGCACGCCGAGCGCGACGGCGGGCAGGAACACGTTGCGCACGTACTGCGCCGGATCCTCGGAGAACGGCACCCACCGTGTGACGAGGGCCGGGAAGGCGCCCCATCCGCCGGGGACGTCACCGAGCCACTGGATGAGCAGGATCGCGAGCCAGAACGACGGCGTGGCGAGCGCGGCGATGGTGAGCACGCGGATGAGCTGGTCCACCCACGTGTCTCGATAGAGGGCCGCGAGGACGCCCAGCACGGCGGCGATCACGACGGCGAGGACGAGGCCGAGGAAGGTGAGCTGCAAGGTGATCGGGAAGGCGTGCGCGACCACGGACGTGACCGGGGTGTTGCCGCTCGTCGTCCCCAGGTCGCCGTGCAGCATCCCTCCCAGGAAGTGGAGGTAGCGCATCGCGAGCGGCTCGTCGAGACCGTTGGCCTCGCGGTACTGCTCGAGCGCCTGCTCCGAGGCGGACTCGCCGAGCGCGAGCCGTGCGGGGTCGGCAGGCGAGAAGGACATGACGACGAACACGAGCAGCGTGACACCGAGGATCATGAGCGGCAGCGCGATGAGTCGCCGGCCGATCAGACGGACGAGGTTGGACACGGGTTCCTCCGGACGGGGACGGCGGGGGCGGGGGACGGGCCTCCCGGCGCGCGGCGCGCCGGGAGGCCCGGATCAGGGCGTCACTGGGTGGTCCCGACCCCGACGAAGCTCAACCCCGTGAGGGAGATGGGCTCGAAGTCGACCAGGGTGTCGGAGTCCCATGCGGTGGGCGCCTTGCGGTGGAACAGCGGGTACAGCGGCACGACCTCGGAGAGGAGATCGAAGAGCTGCCCCCACGTCTTCTTCTGCTCGGCGGTGTCCGTCGTCTCGAGGCCTTGGGCGAGCAGGTCCTGCACCTGGGTGAAGGAGTCCGTGCCCTTCCAGTGCATGCGCGTGTCGGTCCAGGTGTCCGAGGCGTACCACCAGCGCATGAGCAGGTCCGCGTCGTCGCCGAACACCGAGGGGTCGCCGGGGCGATGACCACGTCGTAGGCCTCGGGCTTGCCGTCGATCGTGTTGTAGACGTCCGCGGACTGCTTCTGCTCGAACGCGACGTCGATGCCGGCCGCCGTGAGCGACTCCTGGATGATCGGCGTGACCTTCTGGACCCAGTCATGGTCGGTGCACAGCATCCGGAAGCTCGTGGTGCCGGTCTCACCGAAGAGCTGCTTGGCCTTGTCCACGTCGTGCGTGTATACGGTCGAGGCCTCCTGGTAGTCCGGGTGGTCCTTCTGCACGAACGACGTCGCGGCCTCCGCCTGGTCCATGAGCGCGGTGCTGATGACCGTGTCCATGTCGATCGCGTAGAGGAATGCCTGACGGTTCTTCACGTCGGCGAAGACGTTGCCGGCGGCGTTGTTGAACATCGCGAACAGCAGGCCGAACCCCTGCACCGACTCCACGGTGTCGCTGCCCTTGAGCTGGTCGATGGAGAGGTAGGGAACCGAGTCGATCGCCTGGACCGAGGCGGACTGCAAAGCGTTCGTCCGCGTGGAAGGGTCGGGGATGACCTGCCACTGCATCGTCGCCGCCTTGGCCGCCATGGGGCCGTTGTAGTCGTCGAAGCGTTCGAAGGCCACGACCTTCGAGGAGGCGCCGCCGTCGGTCATCTTCCACGGGCCGCTGCCGACGGGTGCCGCGTCGAACGCCTTCGGGTCCTTCTCGACCGCGGCCTGCGGAAC
>DAMDHZ010000122.1:0-7870 GCA_032101665.1 Brachybacterium sp.
ACTGCGGGGTCAGCGCGCAGCGCAGGAGCTTGGGGGACTGCAGGGTCCACCGGTCGGTGGTCTGCTTCTCCCGGTTGCTGGCGTCGAACAGGTTGCTGCGCATGGCGATCCCCTCGAAGGTGCGGAACGTTCGTCTCCGCGGCGTTCGCCTCGGAGCGGCAGTCCAGATCCTCGCACAGTCGTGACCGCGATCTCGCCGATGCCCGTCGCGCCGCGTCCCCCGCGCGACGGGCGGGATCCCTCAGCGGAAGCGGCGCAGGCGCAGGGAGTTGCTGACGACGAACACGCTCGAGAACGCCATGGCGGCTCCCGCCACGAGAGGCCCGAGCAGTCCCAGCATCGCGAGCGGGATCGCGATCACGTTGTAGACGAACGCCCAGAACAGGTTCCAGCGGATCGTCCGCAGCGTCGCACGGGCCAGGCGGATGGCGGTCGGCACGGTCGCGATCGAGCCGTCGGAGGCCACGATGTCGCCGCTGGCCATCGCCGCGTCCGTGCCGGAGCCCATCGCGATGCCGAGGTCGGCGCGGGCGAGGGCCGCGGTGTCGTTGATGCCGTCCCCGGCCATCGCGACCTGGCCCGTGCCCTCGCGCTGCAGGGTCTCGACGAGGCGCAGCTTGCCCTCGGGCGTGACGCGCGCGTGGACCTCCCCGATGCCGAGCTCGGCGGCGACGGCATGCGCGGCGGCGGGGGAGTCCCCGGTCGCGAGCACCGGGCGGATGCCCAGGGTGCGCAGCGCGTCGAGGGCCGCGGGGGTCTCGGGGCGGATCGTGTCGCCGAGGGCGATCACACCGCTCGCCGTGCCGTCCACGAGCACCGTGCACACGGTCGAGCCGGTGCCCCCGGCCGCGGCGACCGCGTCGGCCAGGGGATGGGGGAGCGGATCGGACTCGTCGGCCCGGCGCACCTCGACGGTGCGGGTCTCGCCGCCGTCGGCGACCTGTGCGCGCACGCCCGTCCCGGCCTGGGCGGTGGTGTCCGTGGCCGTGAGCGCGCGCAGACGCTCGGCGGCGGCCTCGTCGGCCTCGGCGGCCTCCACCACGGCCCGGGCGATCGGGTGCTCGCTGCCGCGCTCGACGGCGGCGGCGAGCGCCAGGAGCTCGGCGCGCCGGGTCCCGTCGAGGACGGTCACGGTCTCGACGGCCATGGTCCCGGAGGTCAGGGTGCCCGTCTTGTCGAGCACGATCGTGCGCACGTCCCGGGTCGCCTCGAGGGCCTCGGCCGAGCGGATCAGCACGCCCAGCTCGGCCCCGCGGCCGGTGCCCACCATGATCGCGGTGGGGGTGGCCAGGCCGAGGGCGCACGGGCAGGCGATGATGAGCACGGCCACGGCGGCCGTGAACGCCTGCTCGGCCGCGTGCCCGGTCACGAGCCACGCGGCGAGGGTGAGGATCGCGAGCACGATCACGATCGGCACGAAGACGGAGCTGATGCGGTCCACGAGGCGCTGCACGGGGGCCTTGGAGGTCTGCGCGTGCTCGACGAGCCGCGCGATGTGCGCGAGCTGGGTGTCGGCGCCCACGTGGGTCGCGCGCACCTCGAGGCGTCCGTCGGCGTTGACCGTCGCTCCTGCGACGTCGTCTGCGACCGTGACCTCCTCGGGCATGCTCTCGCCCGTGAGCATCGAGCGGTCCACGGCGCTCGAGCCGGCGACCACGGTGCCGTCGGTCGCGATCTTCTCGCCCGGCCGGACGACGAACACGTCGCCGACGCGCACCTGGTCGATCGGCACGGTGCGTTCGATCGTGCGCCCGTCGGGGTCCAGATCGAGGATCGTGGCGTCCTTGGCGCCGAGGTCGAGGAGTGCGCGCAGCGCCTCGGCCGAGCGGTGCACGGCACGGGCCTGCGCCCAGCGTCCCAGCAGGATGAGCGTCGTGACCACCGCGGCGGACTCGAAGTAGATCTCGTGGTGCCCGCCCGCGAGCGCGGGCGTGAGCGAGAAGTCCATCCGCATGCCGATCATGCCGGCGCCGCCGGCCAGCATCGCCCATGCCGACCACAGGTACGCGGCCGACACCCCGAGCGAGACCAGGGTGTCCATCGTGGTGCTGCCGTGGCGGAGGTTGATCGCGGCGGCTCGGTGGAAGGGCCACGCGCACCAGGTGACGACCGGAGTGGCGAGGGCGAACACGACCCACTGCCACCCGGGGAACTGCAGGGGCGGGATCATCGACCCGACGACGATCGGCACGCTGAACGCGGCCGAGACGAGCGTGCGGCGCAGGGCGTCCCGCTGCTCGGCGTCGGTGCGCGCGGCGCTGTCGATCCCGGGATCGACGCCCGGAGCGACCTCGGTCGGGTCACCGCCGCGCACCCGGGCGCCGTAGCCGCCCTTCTCGACGGCCGCCACGAGCTGCTCGTCACTGGGGCCGTCGGCGCCGACCACGACGGTCGCGCGCTCGAGGGCGAGGTTCACCGCCGCCTCGGTCGCGCCCGCGCGGCGCAGCTTCTTCTCGACGCGCGCGACGCAGCTCGCGCACGTCATCCCCGACACGTCGAGGTCGACACGTCGGGTCGCGGTCTGCTCGGCAGATGCGCCGGTGGGGCGGTGCAGGGTGTCAGTCATCGGTGAGCTCGTAGGCCTCTCCGGCCTCGGCGATCGCCGCGACGAGGTCCTCGCGCGCGACGGGTGCGGCGGACGTGACGGTGAGCGTCGAGGTGCCGCCTGCGACCAGCTCGACGCGCGCGTCGGTGACCGCGTCGATCTCCGAGACCTCCTCGGTGACAGCGCTCGCGCAGTGGCCGCACGTGAGACCGGTGATGCCGTAGGTGCTCGTGGTCATGGGTCCTCCTGGATCGTCCTCGAGATGGCGGGTGCCGCCGCCATCAGTGACGACCATACCCCTAGGGGGTATAAATGACAAGTGGGGTCCGACCGTGGTCGGACCCGGCCCGCCGCTGCCCCGTCTAGCATGTCGGGCATGTCGGACTCCCCCACGCCCGCGCGCGCCGTCCAGCGCGATCCCCGCCTGCGCATGCTCGCCGAGGAGTCCGGGTACGAGGTGATCTCCCGGATCGGGGCCGGTGGCATGGGCATCGTCTACCGCGCGCGCGACGCCGACGGCCGCGATGTCGCCATCAAGCTCCTGCGGCCGGAGATCGCGGACGACCCCCGTGCGCGCGAGCGGCTCGAGCGCGAGGTCTCGGCCCAGCAGCGCGTGCGCCACGAGAACATCGTGCGGGTCCTGGACGCGGAGCTCGAGTCCCCCGAGGCGTTCGTGGTGACGGATTTCGTGCCGGGCCCCACCCTCGAGGACGCGGTCCGCGAGCACGGCGCCCTGCATCCCGAGGCGGTCCGCGAGATCGGGATCGTCCTGGGGGAGACGCTGCGCGACATCCATGCCGCGGGCATCGTGCACCGCGACCTCAAGCCGTCCAACATCCTGCTGCGCCGCGCCCAGGTGGAGGACCTCACGCAGTACGACCCCGACGGGCCCGGGCTCGACCCCGTCATCATCGACTTCGGCATCGCCCAGGCCGCCGAGCAGTCCCGCCTGACCTCGACGGGGCTCGTGATGGGGACCGCCGCCTACCTCGACCCCGAGGTGGCCCGCACCAACATCACCTCGGCCGCCTCGGACTGGTGGTCCTGGGCCGCGGTGCTCGCCTTCGCCGCGACCGCGCGCGAGCCCTTCGGCTCCGGTCGCGCGGAGATCGTGTTCTTCCGGGCCGATCGCGGCGAGCTCGACGTCGACGGGCTCCCGACCGAGCTCGCGGGATGGCTGCGCGACGCCCTGCGTGCCGACCCGCAGCGCCGCGAGGACCCCGCCGACCTGCTCGCACGGCTCGAGGACATCGACCTCGAGCGCTTCGACGATCCCGGCCCGACCGAGGTGCTCACGGCGGGCGGTCCGGACCGCACCCAGGCGCTCCCCGTCGCCGGTGCCGCCACCGCGGCCCTCGCGGCCGGCGGAGCGGGGGACGCGACCGAGGCGCTGCGCGGCGGCGACGCGACCGAGGCCCTCCCGCGCGTCGAGTCGGACGCGACGCAGGCCCTCCCGGTCACCGATGCCCCGCAGGCCACGCCCGTCGAGAACGCGACGGCCACGCAGGCCCTGCCCGTCGCGGACGCCGACGCGACCCAGGTGCTCCCGGCCGTCGACGCCGATGCGACCCAGGCTCTTCCGCGAGCCGTCTCGCCGTCCCCGGCGGATGCCGAGGCCACCCAGGCCCTCCCGGTCACCGATCCCGACCGCACCCAGGTGCTGCCGGCGATCGGCGCCGATGCGTCCCGGGGCGACGCGCGGATCGCCGGCGCGGAGCGCACCGAGGCCGTGCCCACCACGGGGACGGAGGAGCCCGCGACCGAGGTGATCGCGCCGGTCCGTGCCGACACCCGCGTGATGCCCGCGATCCGCGACGACGACGACATCGTCCCGCCCCGCAGCGCGGATGCCGGTCCCGTCCGCCGCGCCCTCGAGGCCTTCCCGGCCGCAGCGTCGGGCTACCAGCCCTCCGCCCCGGGCTACCGGGCGTCCCCGCAGGGCTACCCCTCCCGGGACGCATATGCCCCGGCGCCCGCCCCGATGGCACAGCCCGCGCCATACGGCTACGGGCCAGGGGGCCAGCCCCTCGCGCCGGGCGGCTACGCGATGCCCGTCCCGCCGCCGCGGCGCCCTCTGCTCGTCTGGCTCGGTCATGCGGTGCTCGTGGCGCTCGCCGGCGTCGCGCCCTACGTCTCGCTCGTGCTGCTCCTGGTCCTCGGCGCGCTCGCCCGCACCTGGGAGCGATCGCACCGCACGGTCGCAGCGGGCCGGGCGCGAGGCAAGGGGACCGGCGCGGCGTGGGGAGCCGGCGTCGCGTCCCTCCCGCGCTTCGCGCTCGGTCTCGTCGAGATCGCCCTGACGGCCCTCTTCCCGCTCGTCCTGGGTGTGCTGCTCGCCGTGAGCGCCGACGCCGTCTGCCACTTCGTGCTCGCCAGGGACCTGCCCGCCTCGGCGCTGACCGCCGGTGCCGTCGCCGTCACGCTGCTGCTGACGTGGTTCGGCATCGGCGGACGCACCACGCGCGACGGCGCCCATCGGATGCTCGACGCGGCCGCGCCGGACCGCGTCTGGGCGCTCGTGGTCGGCGGCCTGCTCGTGCTGCTGCTCGGCGCCGTGATCGCGACGGCGTTCGCACGCGGCGGCGAGGTCGACTACATCCCCTTCTCCTCGTGGCCGCGGCTCGACGCCCTGCTGCCCTGGAGGGCCTGAACCCGGCCGGGCCGAGCTCCGCGTGGCACGGATCGCGTCGCGTCATCCGGACGCTCAGGGACGCCCCCGTAGACTGTCCGCGCCGCCTCGCGGCACCCCGTCCATCGTACGCGCAGCACCCCGGGAGACTTCATGGCGCCGTCCGGATCGTCCAGCTCAGCACAGGAGCGTCGCGAGGCCCAGCGTGAGGAGCTGCGCCGCCAACGGCAGGCCGAGCTGCGCCGCCAGAAGCGGATCCGGACCGGGGTCATCGCCGCGATCACCGTCGTCGCCGTCGCGGTCGTGTTCGGCATCGGCTACTGGATCTACCGGAGCACCCGGCCCGCGGGTCCCGTGACCGCTCCGACCGGGGTCGCCGCCGACGCCTCGTCCTTCGCGCTCGGTGCCGAGTCCGACAAGCCCGTCGTCGACCTGTACCTCGACTTCATGTGCCCCGTGTGCGGCCAGTTCCACCAGATCAACGGCGACGACCTCGACACGATGGTCACGAACGACGAGATCACGCTGCACGTGCACACCCGCACGTTCCTCGACGGGAACTCGAGCACGGGCGACTACTCGACGCGGGCCGCCAACGCCGCTGCGTGCGTCTGGGACGACGACCCCGCCAACTTCTGGGCCTTCTCGGACCTGCTGTTCGACAACCAGCCCGCCGAGGGCTCGGCGGGGCTGACCAACGCCCAGCTCACCGACTACGCGACCCAGGCCGGGGCCTCCGACACGGTCGGCCAGTGCATCACCGACAAGACCCACGCCTCGTGGCTGCACGAGGTGGTCGAGGACGAGGCGAAGAAGACCGATACCCAGGGCACCCCCTATGTGCTCATCGACGGCCAGCCGTTCACGGACTGGTCCACCCCCGGCGCACTCGCCTCCGCCGCGGCGGGCGGCTCGAGCGCCTCGGATGCGGGTGGCGCCTCCGACGGCGGCGCCTGAGGCCCCGTACAATCGCCGGGGATCGACGGCCGGGCCTTCGGAGCGCGCTGCGGTCCTTGCGGGGTCATTCCCGCCTGCTGGAGTGGCGCAACGGTAGCGCAACGGTCTTGTAAACCGTAGGTTGCGGGTTCGATTCCCGTCTCCAGCTCTGTGTGTCTCCGACATGCCGTCGGGACGTTCATCCCATCGCCGCTCCCAGCGGCGAGCGGGGTATCCGGCGGCGGCACCTCGGACGGGCGCGCCCGGCGCCCAAGCCCAGCGAGCACCTCTCCGCGAGCTCAGCCGACCCCGGTGCCGGCGGCCGTCACGAGCGCACGAAGGTAGGCCTCGAAACCGCGGTCGCCCGCTTTGTCCGGTACGGCGCCCTCGGAGGAACCGGGATGCAGGCGACGCTGCTCGAGCTGCACCCAGCCGTGCACGCCGGCCCAGCCGGCATGCACGATCGCCTCAGCGCGTGCCCGCGTCGACGTCGGGTCGTGGAGGTGATCCTGCTCGACCACCCGCGCCGCCTGCTCGCAGATCGGCCCGAGCATCCCGTCGATCGCCGCGGCGAGCACTGCTGACGGCTCCTGGACCCGCACGCGGGAGCCGTCGCGTCCGCCGCGCAGGCCGCCCACGTCGATGCCGCGGCCGCGCGGCGCGAACATCGCCGTGTACAGCGCCCGGTTCTCGTGCGCCCAGGTCCGGTAGGCGCGACCCAGATCCGTGAGGGCACGCAGCGGGTCGAGATCGGGCGGGACCGAGGCCAGGGCGATGCCCAGCTGGGCGAAGCCCTCGGCGAGCACCGCGTCGAGCAGGGCCTCCTTGCCGCCGAAGAGGGAGTACACGGCCTGCGTCGACGTCCCGCTCTCCCGTGCGAGGGCGCGCACGCTCAGGGCCTCGGGGCCGCCGTCGGCGAGAGCGGTCGTCGCGGCCGCCACGAGCTCGTCGCGCAGGGCATCGTCGTAGGGCCGCAGCGCAGGCCGGGCTCCGCCGCGAGGGGCGGGGGCGGCCCCGTCGCGGCGAGCAGGGCTCATGCCGGCTGGGTCTCCTCGTCCGTCACGAAGATGGCGGGCATCGCCGTGGTCTCGGTCGCCGGCTCGCCGTCGGCGCGCAGCGGGCGGATCTTGAGCCAGAAGTAGCCGTGGCCGCCGAGGGTCAGCGTCATCCGACCGTCCTCGCCGATGCGCGGGAACTCGCCGCCGCCGAACAGGTCCCGGACGGTCCGCTTCGGATACGCGTTGAGGTCGAGCACGGTGGTCACGGGCTGGCCCGACAGGTTGAAGACGCACAGCAACGTCTCGGCGTGGGAGGCCGCCTCCTCGCCGTGCTCGGAGCCGTCGTAGGAGCGGGTGAAGGCGAGCACGCGCTCGGAGTCGGCGGGCACGTTGACGTAGTCGCCCATCCCGAACGCGGCGTGCTGCTTGCGGATCGCGAGCATCCACCGCACATAGTTCAGCAGCGAGCTCGAGGTCGCCATCTGTGCCTCGACGTTGGTGGTCGAGTAGTGGTAGACGAGCGACTGGATGACGGGCAGGTACAGCTTGCCGGGATCCGTGATCTCCGAGAAGCCGGAGTTGCGGTCGGGGGTCCACTGCATCGGCGTGCGCACCGCGTCGCGGTCCTCGAGCCAGATGTTGTCGCCCATCCCGATCTCGTCGCCGTAGTACAGGAACGGGGAGCCGGGCAGGGACAGCAGCATCGCGTGGATCAGCTCGATCTCGGCGCGCGAGTTGTCCAGGAGTGGGGCGAGCCGGCGC
>DAMDHZ010000123.1:0-7699 GCA_032101665.1 Brachybacterium sp.
GCCGTCCTCTCGCAGAATCGACGACTGAAGGAGGATTCCGTCATCGGCATCCTCTTCGTCGCCGCCTTCGCCCTGGGCGTCGTGATCATCTCGCGGGCCCCCGGCTACGCGGGCAGCCTGCAGCAGTTCCTCTTCGGCTCGATCACGGGGATCCCGGACAGCGACGTCTACCTGGTCGCCGGCACCGGCGCCGCCATCCTCCTGGTCGTCCTGGCGCTGAACAAGGAGCTCGTCGCGGTCTCCCTCGATCGGGAGTCCGCTCGCAGCCTCGGCCTCCGGGTGTTCTGGCTCGACCTGGCGCTCTACGTGCTGGTCACCCTCGCCGTCGTGATCAGCGTGCAGACGATCGGCAACGTGCTCGTGCTCGCGCTCCTCGTCGCCCCGGCCGCGACGGCGCGCCTGCTCACCGATCGCCTCGGCACGATGATGGTGCTGTCGCCGCTGGTCGGTGGCCTCGGGGCGCTCATCGGACTGTACATCTCCTGGTCGTGGGACTTTCCGACGGGTGCCACGATCGTGCTGGTTCTCGCCGTCGCCTTCCTCGCGACCTGGCTGATCGCGCCCTCCCGGGGGCTCATCGCTCGCCGCCGGCGATCCGCGGCGCATGCCTCGGACCCCGCTTACGCCGAGAGAGGCGCCGTCTGACCTCTCCACCCCTCACCATGCACGTCACCTCACCGCGTATATGCGAATGAGTCTCATTGCGGTTGACACCCCTGATCCCCTCCCCGAAAGGAACACCATGCAGCACCTCACAGAGGCCTCGCACCGGCTCGGTGCGATCGTCCTCGCGCTCGTCCTGAGCACGGCTTTGACGCTGGCCGCCCTCCCGGCCGCCCTGGCCTTCAACCCCGAGGACGGCCGTACGGTCGAAGGGGCGGGGGCGCACGTCGACGCCATCTACCCCACGATCGAGAACAACCAGCTCGTCGTCAAGAGCCTCACCCCCGAGGGCGAGACGGACCCGAGCACGATCGTCCTGCACATCCCCACGACGGACAGCTCTCACGTCGCTCTCCCACAGGGCTATGAGTTCCTCGGCGAGAAGGGCTCCGAGGTCTGGGTCAGCACCGAGGCACAGGATCCGTCCGTGGTGTGGCCGGGGTGGTCTTTCGAAGGGATCGAGCAGGGAGTCCTCAAGGGCACGATCTCGATCGCGTACGACAGCTTCAGCTACGCCGGTGATGCCGAGTCACCGCGGTTCGCCGTGACCCAGCCCGGCGGCTTCGACGGGAACAAGGTCACCCCGCTCATCGTCCCGGGCACGACGTTCACCAGCGTGAGCGGTGAGGTCGGCGCGCACACGCACGCCACCTGGACGTTCACCGACGCCGGCACGTACGACATCGCCATGACGGTCAAGGCCACGCTCGCGGACGGCACCGAGCTGTCCGCGCCGACGACCGTTCGCTTCGTCGTGGGCGACCTCGAAGAGACGGCTGCAGAGCCCCAGCCGCAGCAAGACCCGGCACCGTCGGAGACCATCGACGCTCTCACGGCCATCCCCAGCAAGGTGGATGCGGAGTACTTCGTCGGCCAGACCGTCGCCCTCACCGCTCTCTCCCCCGATGCAGCAGAGACCGACACCTATCGCTGGTACGAGAAGGCGGCCGGCTCCGAGAAGGCCGTGCAGGATCCCGAGCAGACGACGAACGAGTTCTCGACCAAGCCGATCCGCTCGCTCGACGGCACCCAGGTGTACGTCGAGAGGATCTCGGCCGACGGACAGGTCGCCGAGACCTCTGATCCGATCACGATCGCCGTCCAGTCCAAGCAGCCCACGACCTCGCTGAGCGTGGACGCGGACAAGGACACCTACGCCGTCGGCGACACGGCGCACTTCACGTCGACCCAGGATCCCCAGACCGATGACGAGCACTACCACTGGTACCTCAAGCTCCCGGGTGAGGACGAGTACGAGTGGATCCCCGAGTCACGGCTGGCCGATCAGGACCTCCAGGTCACCCCGGAGATGAACGGAGCGAAGATCACCGCCCGCCTGTTCAACGCCGATCACGCCATCCTCTCGGAGTCCCCGGTCCGCACCATCTCGGTGGGCCAGGGCGCGAGCGATGACGTGACGTCGATCCCTGTCTCGAGCGACCGGGACTCCTACGCACCGGGTGACACCGCAACGTTCACCGCGGATCTCCCGGATGACGATGCGAGCGTCGAGTGGTCGATCCGCAAGCAGGGCGAGAACGTCTACGAGCCCCTCTCGGGCAGCGAGGCGACGATCAGCCCAACGGTCGGGGACGACTGGGATGAAGCCGAGGTCCGCGCCGTCGTCCGCGACGGTGAGACGGCGACCGCGGAGGGGTCCTCGGACATCCTCGCGGTCTCCGGGAACTCCTCCGCAGACGCGTCCGACGCGGCGGACTCGGCCGACTCCTCCACCGGCTCCCCCCTCGGATGGATCATCGGCGGTGTCGTGCTTCTCGCGGCGGCTGCCGTCGTCGTGATCGTCCTGGTGCGCCGCCGGGGCACCACGAAGAACTGACGTCGACCGACGACGACAGGGCAGGGGGAGACGCGTGACCACGCGTCTCCCCCTCCACCATGGAAGAAGGATGAATGCTCCGGCTCGCCTCTGACGATCGGATCCCCCGGATCGGGCGCATGGCGGTGTGCTGGGCGCTGCTGCTCGTGGTCCTGTTCGGAATCCCTGCGCCTGCCCGGGCCGAACCCTCCGGGGACGCGGTCGAGCTCGCGTGCGGTCATGCCGACATCGGCGTGGTCCATGACGACGGCTCGTGGGTCGTCCGGATCAAGGACGACACCGGGGGCGAGCCGGTGTGGCGTGACCCCGGACAGACCCTCCTACGGGTCAGCGACGCCGCCGAGCACACAGTGCCCGACGACGACCAGTACAGCTTCCTCGGCGAACCGGGTCAGCACGTGCACCTCATCCCCCAGACGCAGGCCGACGGCGTGCTCTGGCTGGGGTGGAACACGCAGCACCCCACCGTGCTCGACGATCCTCCCCGGAGCATCCGCGTGAACGTGCACACGTCCGCCGGGCCGGGCGCCGTCCACGTCTATCTCGACTACGGCGGATTCCGTCCCGCCGAGGAGCTGTGGGGTCCTGAGAACCCGGACGCGCGGATCGACGTTCCGGTCGACACGCATGCCCATGCGAACTGGGCGTTCACCGCGCCGGGAGAGTATGTCGTCGAGTTCTCCGCCGACATCGTCGACAGCCAGGGTGAAGCGCAGCGCGCGACGGGGGAGCTGCACTTCCTGGTCGGCGACGATGCCCAGCCGGCCGCGTTGCCGTCATCGGGCCAGCCCGGCATGCCGGCGTGGGCGGCGGTGATCGGGGCGCTCCTCGTCATCGGGATGGGCGCTCTCGCGGTCGTCCTGCTTCTTCGGAGGCGTCGCCGGCGGCGGCCCTGACGGACAGTGCCGGGCCTTCGGCCCTGCTCAGGCGCGGTGCATCAGCATGGCCCGGTCGGCGCGTTCGACGACCCTGCCGGAGGGGTCGATCACCGTCGAGGGATACGTGCGCATGTGCTCAACGCCCCAGGTGGCAGGATCGAGGCCCAGCTCACGGATCGCCTGCTCTGCGGACACTGTCCGCCCCGGGGCGCTGCGGTCGTCGGCGGGCATGACATGGGACAGCACGAACAGCATCCCGTCCTCGGTCACCCGTCGTGCGGCGTCCTGCAGCAGGTGCTCGCGCAGATCCTGGGAGGGGGCATGCAGGTAGCTCGTGCACACGAGGTCGAATCTCGAGGCCTCGGGGAGGCCCCGCAGACCGTCCGCCGAGAAGCACAGCCGCTCCGAGGGCACCTCTGCCTTCCGGGCGTCCTCCTCGGCGCGGCCGATCGCCGTCGTCGACACGTCCACCCCGGTGGTCTCCCATCCGTTCTGCGCCAGCCAGATCGCGTCCGCACCCTCGCCGCAGCCGATGTCCACGGCGGTGCCGCGCACGGAGTCCGTGCCAGGCCCGAGGACGACCCGTTCCTCGAGCATGTCGACGAGCGCCTGGTTCGGTCTTCCCGACCAGCGACGGGAAGCGCGAGAGTACAGGTCCTCCCAGAAGCCGTCCTCCGCGACGTCGGGCCAGGAGGTGCCGCTGAACAGCGCGTTGTCGGTCTCCTCCTGGACGAGCGCGACGTTCACCGAGCCGGCGACCATGGAGCCCTGTCCAGCAGAGGCCGAGGGATCCAGCCGTGGATCGACCACAGTGCCGGCGGCCCAGATCCGCGGGTGCCCGGTGCGGCCACTGTCGTCGACGCGCAGGAGAGAGCCGACCGACGTGTCGACACGGGCAAGGGACAGCTCCGCCAGGAAGGCGTCCCGTGGGCGCGGATCAGGAGTCACCGGCAGCGCATCGAGCGCTTGCGTCCCGCCATCGGCGGTGGGTGCTCCCGCACGGGAGCCATCGGCGGAGTCGGCATCGTCCGCGGGTTCCTCGACGACGTCGACGCCGGAGGCGACCACGACGGACCTCGCGTGCACGACGCGTCCGTCGGACAGCTGGACGGCAAGGCCGCGCACCACGTCGCGAACGGTGCTGACCGTGGCGCGCACGACCTCGACCCCGTGCTGCGAGAGCTCCTCGCGTCCGTCGCCCAGGAGGTCCAGGGCAGGTGATCCATCGGTCCCGAGAACCTCATGTGCCCGATCACCGGACTGATACCGAGGACGCCGGTCGTCGACGACGAGGACTCGTCGTCGTGCTCGACCGAGAGTGAGGGTACCGCTCAGTGCCGCCGGTCCACCTCCGATGATGATCGTGTCGTACGCGAGCGATGCGCGGGGGTCGTGAGGCGGGATGGAGGCGGAGTGCGGCGCGGGGTGGTCCGCTGACGAGGTCCACATGCCGCCAGGGTGTCGCGGCAACCACGAACTCGGCAATGCCGCTTGCAATTCTGGCAAACTCGGCGCGCGTCGCTCCACGGCACCGGTGGTCTTGGAGCCGCCTCGTCCCTCATGACCCGAGTGCTCGAGGCGTGGCGTGGAGCGCGGGGCACACCCGCGCGCACGTCACCCCGTGTCACGGCGCCGGATGCACCTCTCGCCCTGTGCACAACCCGACAGCCAGCGCTCCACGAGTGGGACACCACGCCGTCATGTCCAGAGCCGACGC
The DNA here is from genome assembly GCA_032101665.1 of Brachybacterium sp. Lineage (GTDB taxonomy): Bacteria > Actinomycetota > Actinomycetes > Actinomycetales > Dermabacteraceae > Brachybacterium. The sequence goes on from DAMDHZ010000123.1 coordinate 5,096, forward strand.
GGTTATCAACAAGCTTGTCCACTCCTGTGCACGAATGACACAGTTGTGATTCCGCAGGTGACGGGGCTTCGTGTCCACCCTGTGTACCCCGAGCCCGTGGACGCCGCTGCGAGGTTGTCCACGACGGGCGCCGCGACACGCCGACACGACCTGGGGCGAAGAGCGTCTCTGCAGGTCAGAGGGCTGGCTGGAACCATCGATGACACTGCCCATACCACACCGGCCACGCGCCTGCGACATCCGGAGGTCCACCCGCCCGACGCCTCGCAGAGAGGGACGGATCGCCCGGCGAGCCGACGCCGGGCCGCGCTGCACTCCCCGTCTCCTCCCCACCGGCCCCTTACTTATCCACAGGGATCGGCGGTCGTCCCCCGGCTCCCCGGAGTTATCCCCAACGATCTCCACAGCTGGGGATAATCACACCGGTGTCATTCCCCCCCTCAGAGGATGCCGAAGGCCCCAGCAGGCGCGACCGCGACCTTGACGACCACGAGCAGGAGGCACAGCAGGACGGAACACGCGATCACCCCGGCGTGGATCAGGGCCGAGCGCCGCGCGAGCGCCGCCCGGTCCGCTCCCGCGCTGGCGCGCGGTCGGGTGGCGAACAGCAACGCCGTCGTGGCGGTGCCGAGCACGAGCCCACCCAGGTGCCCCTGCCACGAGATGTGCGGATAGAGGAAGGTGATCACGAGGTTCAGGGCGATCAGCACGAGCACCTGGCCGGACTGCAGACCCATTCGGCGGTTGACGACGAATAGGCTGCCGAACAGCCCGAAGATGCCGCCCGAGGCGCCCACGGTCCCGCCGAACCATACCGGGCTCATCGGGCCGGCCATGAGCAGCACCGCGACATGTCCGGCGAGGACGGACACGAGGTAGACGCTCGCGAAGCGCCAGCGCCCCATCGTGCGCTCGAGGTGCGGCCCGATGAACCACAGGGCCATCATGTTCAGCAGGATGTGCGGCAGGCTGGCGTGCAGGAAGCCGCTCGTGATGAACGTCCAGGGCATCGCGAGGGCGCGGAACGGAGCGAAGGTGAGCAGCTGGTCGACGGCCCCACCACCGAGCATCTGACCCAGGTACAGCACGACGCACACCGCGATGATCGCGATCGTGACGACGGGCCGCTCGGTGGAGGTGCGCCCTCCCATCGCCGTGCGCGGGGCCGACTGGCGCTGCTGACGCTCGATGTCCCGCGCGCAGTCGACGCAGAGGATCCCGACGGCGGCCGGGCGCTGGCACTCGGGGCAGGCGGGACGATGGCAGCGCTGGCAGCGCACGTAGGCCACGCGGTCGGGATGGCGCGGGCACACGGGAACGTCCTCGGGGCTCGAGGCGCCGTACGCGCCGCTCGCGGATCCGTATCCGTCATCCGCTCCCCCGGAGCCCGGGCCCGGGCCGCCCTCGGGGGGACGGCGGACCTGCCCGTACTGCTCCTCGGTGGCGTCGGGACCGCCCCCGTCCCCGGGGAGGGCGGGGTCGGCCGATCCCGGGTGCCCGTCGGGGCCCGAGTAGCCATAGGAGGGTCGGGGTCGGGAGGAGTCGTCGGCGCCGTAGCCGGAGGAGGGGCGGCTCATGCCCGCCATTCCATCACGCAGCCCTGGGACGCACGTGGGGGCGCCGCCGAGATCGGCGGCGCCCCCGTCACCAGGCTGCGCGAGAGGGTGTGCTCAGTCCTCGATCTCGACGGACTCGATCACCACGTCGTCGACGGGACGGTCACGACGATCCGTCGGGACCGTGGCGATCGCGTCGACGACCTTCCTCGACTCGTCGTCGGCGACCTGGCCGAAGACGGTGTGCTTGCCGTGCAGGTACTGGGTGGGGGCGACGGTGATGAAGAACTGCGAGCCGTTGGTGCCCGCGGGGCGACCGGTGATCGCGTTCATGCGCTTGCCGGCGTTCGCCATCGCGAGCATGTAGGGCTCGTTGAAGTTCTTCTCCGAGATCTCGTCGTCGAAGGTGTAGCCGGGGCCGCCCGTACCGGTGCCCAGCGGGTCACCGCCCTGGACCATGAAGCCGTCGATCACCCGGTGGAAGACCACGCCGTCGTAGAAGGGGCGGGAGACCTTCTGACCGCTCTCGGGGTCGGTGAACTCGCGAGTGCCCCGAGCGAGGCCCACGAAGTTGTCGACGGTCTTGGGAGCGTTGGCCTCGAACAGCTCCAGACGGATGTCACCGAGATTGGTGTGCAGAGTTGCGAACATGCGCCCATCCTCGCACAGCGCACCTCGCGCAACCGCGGGGGAACGGTCCGTCGCCGGTCTCGCACCGGCCCGCTTTCCTGCACACCCGCTGGGACGACGTGTGCCCCATCACGCTATGGTGGAGCGGTACGAGGCGTCGCCCGCGCGACGACGCCCGATGGCTCGACATCGCCGTACCCGGCGATCCCGATCGAAAGGGGTTCCCCCATGGGGTGCAAGAAGAACAAGCGCGCCGCCAAGAAGGCCACCCGCACGGCGAGCTCGCGGGTCGAGCACTTCGCCGGCAAGGCGCAGAAGTCCGCCGAGGAGGGCCTGGCGAAGTTCAACGACACGGTCGTCCCGGCCGTGTCCGAGGGCGCGAAGGACGTGCGCAAGAAGACCTCGGAGCTCGTCGACC
>DAMDHZ010000124.1:0-7648 GCA_032101665.1 Brachybacterium sp.
TCGCCCCTGCTGGGACGGTCCCGTCGAGGGTCCAGACCTCGCGGCCGTCCTCGAAGCGCGACACCGTCTTGTCACCTCCGGTCGAGGTCTTGGAGGTGGACTTCTTGGCGACCGGACGCATCGACCCGTCGACGTCCTCGATCGCGACGAGCTTGTAGACCATGCCGGCGGTCGCGGCGCCCGAGCCGGTCGCCACGCGCGTGCCCACGCCGTAGACGTCGATGGGAGCGCCCTGGAGCTCCTCGATCAGGTACTCGTCGAGGTCGCTCGTGACCGAGACCATCGTGCCCGTGGCGCCGAGGGAGTCGAGCAGATCACGGGCCTTGCGCGACTCGATGAGCAGGTCGCCCGAGTCGAGGCGGATCGCGCGCAGGCCCGTCCCGGCGACGTCGATCGCGGTGCGGATGCCTTCGGCGATGTCATAGGTGTCCACGAGGATCGTGGTGTCGGGACCGGATTGGGCCACCTGCGCCGCGAAGGCCTCGCGCTCGCTGGGCCGGGCGAGCACCGAGGCGTGCGCGGCGGTGCCCGCGACCGGGACGCCGAAGCTGCGGCCCGCCTCGAGGTTCGACGTGGTCGCGAAGCCCGCGACGTACGCCGCGCGGGCCGCGGCCACGGCCGCGCGCTCGTGGACGCGCCGCGAGCCCATCTCGATGAGCGGGCGGCCCTGGGCGGCGATCACCATGCGCGCCGCGGCGCTCGCGACGGCCGAGTCGTGGTTGAGGACCGACAGCACGACCGTCTCGAGGATGAGGGCCTCCCCGAAGGTGCCGTGGACGGTGAGCACCGGCGTGTGGGGCCAGTACACCTCGCCCTCGGGCAGGGCCGTGATGGTCCCGCGGAAGCGGAAGTCGGCGAGATGCGCCGCGGTGGCCTCGGAGACGACGCGATGGTCGCGCAGGAAGCGCAGATCGGCGTCGTCGAAGCGGAAGTCGCGCAGCAGGTCGAGGAGGCGCCCCGTTCCGCCGACCATGCCGAAGCGCCGCCCGGCGGGCAATCGGCGCGAGAAGGTCTCGAAGACCGCGCGGCGGGATACGGTCCCGTCGGCGATCGCGGCGTCGAGCATCGTCAGCTCGTACATGTCGGTCAGCAGCGCGGTGGTCATGGGCGCCTCCCAGCAGGGGTCCGTGTCACCCTGACACTAACAGGGGCGTGCACCGTCGTCCATGCCTTCTCGGATCGGACTCGGCTGCGCCGCACGGGCACGTAGGCTGAACCGGTGAGCACAACGACTTCCAGCACGGCAGACCGGATCATCTGGGTCGACTGCGAGATGACCGGACTCGACAAGCAGCGCGACGCGCTCGTCGAGATCGCGGTCCTCGTCACCGACGGCGATCTCACCATCCTCGGCCCGGGCGTCGACGTCGTCATCAAGCCGCCGGCCGACGCCCTCGCGCAGATGACCGACTTCGTCCGGGCCATGCACACCGACTCCGGGCTCATCGAGGAGCTCGACAGCGGCATGAGCCTCGAGGACGCCCAGGCCGAGTGCCTGGGCTATGTGCGTCAGTACTGCCCCGACCCCGGCAAAGCACCGCTCGCGGGCAACAGCGTCGGCACCGATCGCGTGTTCCTCGACAAGGAGGTGCCCGAGTTCGCCGACTGGCTGTCCTACCGCACGATCGACGTGTCGAGCCTCAAGGAGCTCGCCAAGCGCTGGTTCCCTCGCGTCTTCTACAACACGCCCGCCAAGCACGGCGGTCACCGCGCTCTCGCGGACATCCGCGAGTCCATCCAGGAGCTCAAGTTCTATCGAGAGGTTCTCATGGTCGCCGAGCCCGGCCCCACCTCGGAGCAGGTGCGCACCGCGGCGCGCCGCTTCGAGATCACCCCCGACGGCGAGCCGGTGCAGTCCGGTTCGCTCCCGGCTCCGCACCCCGCGGTGCCGTGGCTGGATCTGCCCGCCCATCGCACGTGGCTCGAGGGTGAGGCCGACGAGCTGCTCGTGTTCGGCTCCGAGGCCGTGCGCGACGACGGCGGCTTCGCGTGGCTCGACGAGACCGGCACGCCCGATCTCTCGCGTCCCGCGGAGCTGTGGATCACGTGCCGCATGACCCACTGCTTCGCGCTCGGCCACCTCATGGGCCGGCCCGACTTCGGACGCTTCGCCGATCACGGGATCGCGTCGCTGCGCGGCGTGTTCCGTGACGAGGTCAACGGCGGCTGGTACGCCGCGGTGGCCGACGGGAAGCCCGTGGACGACTCCAAGCAGGCCTACGCGCACGCCTTCGTGGTGCTGGCCGCGTCGTCGGCGACGGCCGCCGGGCGCCCTGGCGCCCAGGAGCTGCTCGACGAGGCGCTCGCCGTGCTCGATGAGAGGTTCTTCGACGAGAAGGCCGGCATGAGCGTGGACGTCTACAACCGCGACTTCTCCGAGCTCGAGGAGTACCGCGGGATCAACGCCAACATGCACACCGTCGAGGCGCTGCTCGCGGCGGCCGACGTGACGGGCGAGCGGACGTGGCTCGATCGCGCGGTCGGGATCCTGACCCGCGCGATCGACGAGTTCGCGCGCGGCAACGACTGGGCGCTGCCCGAGCACTTCGACACGGAGTGGACGCCGCTGCTCGAGTACAACCGGTCCGAGCCCAACCATCCGTTCCGGCCCTACGGCGCGACCGTCGGGCACTGGATCGAGTGGGCTCGCCTGGCCCTGCAGGCGCGTGCCGCGCTGATCGGCCTCGACGGGAGTGCGCCGGAGTGGATGCTCGAGGCCTCGACCGCACTCCTGGACAAGGCCGCGGCGACGTGGGGCATCGACGGCGAGCCCGGGTTCGTCTACACGCTCGACTGGGACGGCGAGCCCGTCGCCCACGAGCGCATGCACTGGGTGGCGGCGGAGGCCGTCGGTGCTGCGTCGACGATGTACCGCGTGACCGGGGAGCGGATCTGGGCCGAGCGCTACGAGCAGTGGTGGGAGTACATCTCCACCTACCTGCTCGACCCGGAGCAGGGCTCGTGGTTCCACGAGCTCGACGCCGACAACGTCGTGCAGGGCACCACGTGGCCCGGCAAGCCCGACATCTATCACGCTCTGCAGGCCACGCTCCTGCCGCGCCTGCCCGTGACGCCCACCTTCGCGGCGGCGCTGCGCGACGGGAAGCTGGACATCGACCTGCGCTGACACGGGTGCCACAGCAACGACGCGGCCGGCCGGGGAGGCGATTCCCTGGTCGGCCGCGTCGCGTCGTGCGAGAGGGGCGTGATGTGAGGCGCTGTCGCGGGCGTCAGTCGCCGAGGGCGGTCTCGAGGCGCTCGACCTTCGCGTCGAGCTGGCCCTCGTAGCCGGGGCGGATGTCGGCCTTGAGCACGAGGGAGATCCGGGAGCCGTAGGGGGCGACGGCGGCGGTGGCGCGCTTGACGACGTCCATCACCTCGTCCCACTCCCCCTCGATCTCGGTGAACATGCTGCTCGTCCGGTTGGGGAGGCCGGAGTCGCGGACGACGCGGACCGCGGCGGCGACGGCGTCGTGCACGCTCGCGGCATCGGATCCCGGTGCGAGGTCGCGCTGGGTGGAGGGGTCGGACGGGGTGCCGGTGGGCTGGAGGGAGAAGGCGACGATCATGTGCCCAGCCTGATGCGTCCGAGGGAGCGTCGCAAGGGCGCGGGCACTCAGGGCTCGGGCGTGGGAGCTTCCGGAGTGGAGGAGGCACGGAAGCCCTCGAGCTCGCGGCGCACGGCTGCCCGCACGACGCGGTACAGGACCACCAGAAAGATGATCAGACCTATCAGCCAGCCCACCAGGCCGATGACAACACTGACGACTTCTCCCGATCCCATGCCCACGTGCTGACCTCCGTATCGTCTCGTCGCTGCGGCGGCAGCAAGCCGTCGGTCGGACCACCCTACCGACGACAACGGCCCGTGCGACACGATTCACAGCCGCCACGGGGTGCGACCGTCATGGAGCACCCGGCTCAGCCGGTATGCTGGTCACTCGTTGCGGCTGTCCCGCACATGGTGGTCGTAGCTCAGTTGGTAGAGCTCCTGGTTGTGGTCCAGGCGGTCGCGGGTTCAAATCCCGTCGATCACCCTGAATGCCGGCCTCAGCACGTCGATGCTGAGGCCGGTTCGTTCTTCGCCTCTGCCTCGCGACGACGAGCACTGGTCATCCCGGAATCCGGCTCCCGCATCGCAACAACGTCGCTCCACCCGGAGCTCATCGCTCAGATGCGCCACGAACGACTCGGGCCGATCCGACATCCATCGATTCTCCCGGCTCCATCCTGTCCAGACACCAGCGCAGGTGCCAGTGAGGTTCGCGGTCCGCGTTCGCGAATCCGAGGTCCAGCAGGAATGACGCGGTGGCGCCCGTGCCGTGGAGCTCGTGCTCCCCGTCCGGGGTGTCGACGGAGAAGTTGCCCGCGCCCCCGCTCATCCTCCACCTCCGCGCCGTCGACGATCTCGCGTTCGATCGTAGCCCGCGGTCACCATGCCCGTTCTCCGTCCCTCCGGGGCCCGGTCGGCGCCCGTTCGTGGGTCCCGCGTGTCAGGCTTACGCCGTACACCTGCTTTGACCACTCCTTCTGAGAGGACCATCGGATGAACGTGCACGAGAACGACGAGCGGCGGAGCCATGCAGACGGTGGCGCGGCTTCCACCGGGGACTCGCCGCGGACGGGGCCACGTCCCCAGGTTGATCAAGAGGGGTCCATCCAATACCTGAACGTGCTGCGACGCCTGGACGAGGCCGGGCACTAGGTCTCCCACGCCCTCGGTCAGGCCCCATGTCGGGGCCGTGGTGCGCGCCCGCGCCCGTCTATCAACGGCGCACCCGATAGCGGACGTGGAGGACTCCGTCGCCTTGAATCACCTCGTCGGGGCTTTCCAACAGATGCTGCGCATCGACTGGCCCGAAGTGGCGTTTTCCGCTCCCGACGACGGGCACGATGTCCATCCGTACCTCGTCGACCAGCCCCGCGGCCAGCACCTGCCCGCCGACGTCGCCGGCGGCGACCTCGACCACGCGATCACCCGCGAGTTCCTGCGCCCTGGCCACTGCCGCTTCGACGGAGTCGACGAAGGAGAACGGAGCCTCGGGGAGCCAGCCGTGAGTCTGCCCTGATGAGTCACGTCGTGGTCGACGCCGCTCTCGTCCAACGGCACGTCGCCGCTCGTCAACCGGTCGAAGAGCGGTCCGGGCTGGTCGTTCTCGTCCGCGATGAAGCCGTCGACCGACACCGAGGCGTACATGGCCACCGTGCCCACGGGACTCTCCTGTGCTCGACGCGGATCACTCCGGCATCTCTCTGCGCTCCGCACTGTGGCGACGGAGCGCGGACAACGTCGCCGAGCGGACGACCAGCCACTGGATCCCGAAGCCGACGAGGGTTGCTGGGAGCCAGATCGGCAATCAGGTCATGAGCGTGTCGAAGACGGTGTGACGCACGTCATGACCCTACTGTGTGCCGTCACGGTCCCCGGAGGGCGCGCCCAACGCTTCGCTGCTCACGACCCTCCTGGCAGCCACGGCTTCTTCGCATGCGAGATCCAGACGAGCTGCGGGTCGAGCTTACGCAGCAGGCGCTGCCCCTCCGTCTGCGGGTCCTCCAGCTCCCCGAACCAGACGGCGGTGTCCCCCGCGATCACGAGCGGCCGGTCGCTGTTCTCGATGACGACGATCTGCGATCCCGGCGTGTGGCCGGGGGCCGGCAGCAGCCGCACCCCCGGCAGCAGTTCGTGCTCACCGTCGATCGGCACGTAGGCGAGAGTCACGCCTGCGGGATCGACCCACTCGCGCAGGGTGTAGTCCTCCACGGTGCGCGCGTCCTCGAGCTCTCGCCGCTGGACATAGATCGGGATTTCACCGAACAGGTGGTTGCCGCCGCAGTGGTCGACGTGGAGGTGCGTGTTGACGATCGCGTCGACGCCGGCGAGATCGAAGCCCTGCTCGGGCAGCGGACGGATGCGGGGGTCGAGGTCGGCCAGCGCGGGATGGAGCGTCGTCAGGCCGGTGTCGACGAGCACGCGTCCCTCGGGATGATCGATCACGTGCACGCAGATGGGCATCTGCACGCCGAGCAGATCCCCGACGTGGAGCGGCGTCACGGTGATGGCGGCGTTCATGCCTGCTCCTGCGAAGAAGGGACCATGGGAACCGCTGCGCCGAAGTGCGCGGCGAGCCGGTCCCAGATCGGGGCGGTGCTCGCGACCATCTCGGAGAAGAACTCGTTCTCCCAGTCGGCCCCGCTGCCGTACGCGCTGGTGATGATGCGGACGACGCAGCTGTCCCCGGACGTCGCCTCGACGAGGAACTCCGTCGCGATGGGCGTGGCGTGCGTCAGGTCCTCCTGCACCTGGGAGAGGGGGACGCCGACGCGATCGAACCACTCGATCATGCCGGGCGGCACATCCTCGGCGCGCTCGGGAATCGGCCAGGGCTCCTCGTACGCGAACCTGCTGGGCGGCGTGTAGCCGGTGACCCTGCCGCTCGAGGTGAACTCGCCGAGGTCGAACGAGATCTCGCCGCCGACTCGCGGCTCGAGGCGGGCGGGCACCATCCAGGAGGAGATGCCCCCAGCGGTCGCGATCGCCTCCCACACCTGCTCGGGACTCACCGGGATCTCGTAGCTGCGTTCGGCGCGGTGTTCGACACCGTCGGGGTGATCGGGGCTGTTCATGATGACGTTCTCTCCTTCGGTCGTGGGTAGGACGAGACGGTCAGTCGATGGGGCCGCCCGTCGTCATGGTGGTAGCGCGCGGCGAGCGCCGTGATCGCCGCCTGCAGCTCGGTCGCGAAGGCGGCGCGGTCCTCACGCGAGGCGAAGCCGACCACGGTGTCGATGGTCAAGGTCGGCAGTCGCGTCCCCTCGGCTGCCTCGCGGGTGATGGCACCGACCTCGGACACGGCTCGCGCGTTGACCGCGATCAGGTAGTCGGCCGACAAGTGGTCAGCGACCTCATCGGGCTCGATCGCCGCGCTCTGCACGACGTCCGGGGAGACGACGAGGCGGCGTGCCGTGCGACGGACGATGCGTTCGGTGATGCCGCCCCACGCGCGCGTCTCGATCTGCTCGACCAGGCCGTGGGCCTCGAGCGCCTTGAGGTGGTAGTTCACCTTCTGCCTCGTGAGGCCGACCGCCTGGGCGACCGTGGTCGCCGATCCCGGTTCGGCGAGCGCCTCGAGGATCGAAGCGCGGATCGGGCCGAGCGCGGCGTCGACGGCGGCTGCGTCCGCGAGGACTCGGGTGTCTTCCATGTCGTGAACCGTAGGCTTGACAAATTTACTTGTCAAGGGCCGAAGGCGCTGGCTCCACCTGACGATCGGGCCACTCGTGGGCCACCCCCGCGCGTCTCCACAGTTCCCTCGTGACCCCGCACCCCGCCGCCTCGAATCCCGACGGGGTCTCAGGGGTTCCGACGACGACCAGCTCACCGGCTCCCGAGCCGACCGCTCCCCCAGGCGGACAGTCCCGTCGTGCTCTTCTTGAACAGGATGAGCAACATCGCGGTCGCCGCGTCGAGGGCCATCGCGAGCACCGAGCCGGCCAGGACCAGGCGGGTCGTCGACGTGGCCGCGCCTCCCGCGAGCGCGAGCACGCCGGCTGCCGTGAGCAGGCCGCCGATGAAGACGACGAGACCTGAGGCCCAGCACGGGACGGCGAGGTGCAGACAGGCATCAGCGTCGCGCGGATCGAGTGTCAC
>DAMDHZ010000125.1:0-7528 GCA_032101665.1 Brachybacterium sp.
CACGAGCACGTTGTGCTTGTGCACGAGGGTGAGGCGGCCCCGCCGGGCGGCGGCCTGCTCGAAGGCGTAGCGCACCACGCGCTCGACACCGAGCGCCGTGTTGAGGCTCACCTCGGTGGCCACCTCGTCCTTGGTCCCCTCGCGCAGAGTGCCGCCATTGCCCACGTAGGGGCCCTCGGTGCCCTCGCGGACGACCAGGAAGTCGACCTCCCCCGGGTTCTTCAGCGGCGTGGCCACTCCGGTGAACAGGCGGGTGGGCCGCAGGTTCACGTACTGGTCGAAGGCGAAGCGCAAGCGCAGCAGCATGCCGCGCTCGAGCACGCCCGAGGGCACGCCGGGGTCGCCGACGGCGCCGAGCAGGATCGCGTCGTGCTCGGCGAGACGCTCGAGGTCCTCGTCGGTCAGGGTCTCGCCCGTGCGGTGCCAACGCCCCGCGCCGAGGTCGAAGGACGTCGTCTCGATGTCGAGGTCGCTGCCCTCGAGCGCGGCGGCCAGCACGCGCAGGCCTTCGGGGACGACCTCGTGGCCGATGCCGTCGCCCTCGATGACGGCCAGCTTCAGGGTGCTCATGGGTGTGGGGGCTCCTTCGGGTTCGCGGGGGCGGGTGGCGGCCGGCGCGCTCAGTAGACGAGGTCGACGCTCTGGCAGCGGGTCGCCCCGATCTGCTCGCCGATGTCCTCGGCGATCTGCTGGTCGACGCTCTGGTCGAGGTTCAGGACGACGAGCGCCTCGGAGCCCGTGTCCGCCTCGCGGGAGACGACCATGCCCGCGATGTTGATGCCGGCCTCGCCGAGCAGGCCGCCGTAGCGGCCGATCAGGCCGGGACGGTCCTCGTAGCGGATGAACATGAGGTGGTCCGACAGGGGCGTGTCGACCTCGTGGCCGCCCACCTCGACGAGCTTGTGCTCCTGGGAGACCCCGGAGAGGGTGCCCGAGACCGACACGACGGAGCCGTCGCGCAGAGTGCCGCGCACCTGGATCACGTTGCGGAAGCGGTCGGGGTCCTCGGCGGTCACGAGGTCCACGCGGATGCCCCGCTCCTGGGCGAGGACGGGCGCGTTGACGTAGCTGACCTGCTCGGTGACGATCGGGCGGAAGATGCCGCGCAGCGCCGAGAGCTTGATGGCGGTGACGTCGCGCGAGGCGATCTCGCCGCGCACGACGATCTCGAGCAGCTCGGGCGCCTCGGCGGCGAGCGCCGTGAACACCTGGCCCAGCCGGTCGGCCAGGGCGATCCCGGGCCGCACGTCCTCGTCGATCGCGCCGCCGGCCACGTTGACCGCATCGGGCACGAGCTCGCCCGCGAGCGCGAGGCGCACGGAGCGCGCCACGGCCACGCCCGCCTTCTCCTGGGCCTCGACGGTCGAGGCGCCCAGGTGGGGCGTGAGGGTCACGGTCGGGAGCTCGAGCAGGCGGGCCGCGGTCTCCGAGGCCGACGGCGGCTCGGAGGAGTAGACGTCGAGCGCAGCGCCCGCGATCCGGCCCTCGGCGAGGGCCCGGTACAGGGCCTCCTCGTCGATCAGGCCGCCGCGCGCCGCGTTGACGACGTGGAGGCTCGGCTTGGCGAGCGCGAGCTCCGCCTCCCCGATGAGCCCGACGGTCTCGGGCGTCCTGGGCATGTGCACGGTCACGACGTCGGCCGTGCTCATGAGCTCCTCGAGGTCGACGACGCGCGCACCGAGCTCGGCGGCGCGCGCCTGGGAGACGTAGGGGTCGTAGGCGAGCAGGTGCACGCCGAAGGGGCGCAGGCGCTCGGCGACCAGCTGGCCGATGCGGCCGAAGCCGACCACACCGACGGTCTTGTCGAGCAGCTCCGTGCCCGTGAGCTGCTTGCGCTCCCAGCGTCCGGCCTTGACCGACGCGTCGGCCCGGCCCAGGTGGCGCAGGCTCGCCAGGATGAGGGCCACGGCGAGCTCGGCCGCGGAGGTGATGTTCGAGGTCGGCGCGTTGATGACCATCGCCCCGGCGGTGGTCGCGGCGGGCACGTCGACGTTGTCGAGGCCCACCCCGGCGCGCGCGACGACGGTGAGGTGGGGTGCCGCGGCGAACACCTCGGCGTCGACCGTGGTGGCGGAGCGGACGAGCAGGGCATCGGCCTCGGCGACCGCGGCCAGCAGGGCCGCGCGATCGGTGCCGTCGACCTGGCGCACCTCGACGTCGGGGCCGAGGACCTCGACGGTGGCGGGCGAGAGCTCTTCGGCGAGGAGCACGACGGGACGCGGCACGATCTGACCTCCGGGGACGGTGGACGGGAGATGGCGTTCAGTCTAGTGGCGCGTCCGCGATGCGGTCACAGAGATCACCATGCAAGACGCAGGCGAGACGAGCGAGGCCGGCCGCGCTCGGATCGCGAGCGGCGGCCGGCCTCGAGAGGGCCGGCGCGGATCAGCGCGCCGCGGAGCCCTCGGTGTAGTCCGCGTCGATGCTCTCCTTGTTCCAGGAGAACATCGTGCGCAGCTCCTTGCCCACGCCCTCGATCGGGTGACCGGCCTCGGTCTCGCGGAGCCGGGTGAACTCGGTCGCACCCTGGTCCTGGTCGTCGATGAAGCGCTGGGCGAAGGTGCCGTCCTGGATGTCGGACAGCACCGCCTTCATGCTCTCCTTGACGTGGTCGTCGACGACGCGGGGGCCCGAGACGTAGTCGCCGTACTCGGCGGTGTCCGAGATCGACCAGCGCTGCTTGGAGATGCCGCCCTCGATCATGAGGTCGACGATGAGCTTGAGCTCGTGGAGCACCTCGAAGTAGGCGATCTCCGGCTGGTAGCCGGCCTCGGTGAGGGTCTCGAAGCCCGCCTGCACGAGGTGGCTCATGCCGCCGCACAGGACCGCCTGCTCGCCGAACAGGTCGGTCTCGGTCTCCTCGGTGAAGGTGGTGCGGATGCCACCGGCGCGCAGGCCGCCGATGCCCTTGGCGTAGGACAGCGCGAGGGGCCAGGCCTCGCCCGTCGCGTCCTGCTCGACGGCGACGATGACCGGGACGCCGCGGCCCGCGGCGTACTCGCGGCGCACGGTGTGGCCGGGGCCCTTGGGGGCGACCATGCACACGTCGACGCCCTCGGGGGCCTCGACGTAGCCGAAGCGGACGTTGAAGCCGTGGGCGAAGAAGAGGGCGTTGCCGGCCTCGAGGTGGTCGCGGATCTCCTCGGCGTACACCGTGCGCTGGTGCTGGTCGGGCGCGAGCACCATGACGACGTCGGCCCACGCGGAGACCTCGGCCGGGGTGCCGACCTGGAGGCCCTGCTCCTCGGCCTTCTCGCGGGAGCTCGAGCCCTCGCGCAGGCCGACGCGGACCTCGACCCCCGAGTCGCGCAGGTTCAGCGCGTGGGCGTGGCCCTGCGAGCCGAAGCCGATGACGGCGACCTTCTTGGACTGGATGAGCGAGAGGTCGGCGTCGTCGTCGTAGAACATGTCAGCCACGAGATGTGCTCCTTCATAGGGGTGAGGCGGTGCAGGTGGGTCGGTGACGGGACCATGGTAGCCCGCCGCCGTCTTGCGTTCTGAGAGGCGCGCCCGCATGGTGGGACGGCACTGGCGAGGGTCCGGGGAGGACGGTCCCGTCAGGACAGCAGGGTGCGGTCGGTGATCGACCGACCGCCGCGCGAGATGGCGACGGCTCCCGACTTGACGATCTCCCGGATGCCGAAGGGCTCGAGCATGCCCAGCAGGGCGCGCAGCTTGTCCTCGGCACCGGTGGCCTCGATGGTCACCGCATCGGAGGAGGCGTCGACCACCTTGGCGCGGAACATCTGGACGATCTCGAGCACCGAGGTGCGGCTCGAGCTGTCGGCCTTGACCTTGACCAGCACGAGCTCGCGCACGACGGTCTGGCGCGGCTCGAGCTGGACGATCTTGAGCACGTTGACGAGCTTGTTGAGCTGCTTGGTGATCTGCTCGAGCGGCTGCTCGTCGACGTCGACCGCGACGGTGATGCGGGAGATCTCCGGGTGCTCGGTGGGGCCGACGGCGAGGGAGGAGATGTTGTACCCGCGCCGCGCGAAGAGCGCCGACACGCGGGTCAGCACACCGGGCTTGTTCTCGACCAGCACCGAGAGGGTGTGGGTGTTGGGAAGCATGGACGTGGTGGTGGTGGTGCTCGCGTTCTGCATGGCTCAGATGTCCCTCTCCCACTCGGGCGTCATGCCCTGGGCGAACTGGATCTCGTCGTTGGAGACGCCGGCGGGGACCATCGGCCACACCATGGCGTCGGCGCTCACGGTGAAGTCCACGACCACGGGGCGGTCGTCGATCTCCATCGCCTTCTCGATCGTCGCGTCGATGTCCTCGTCCCGCTCGCAGCGCAGGCCCGCGCAGCCGTACGCGTCGGCGAGCTTGACGAAGTCGGGGATGCGCCGCGTCCCATGCCCGGTGTTGAGATCGGTGTGGGAGTAGCGCTGGTCGTAGAACAGGTTCTGCCACTGGCGGACCATGCCCAGGCTCGAGTTGTTGATGATCGCGACCTTGATCGGGATGTCGTTGATGACGCAGGTCGCGAGCTCCTGGTTGGTCATCTGGAAGCAGCCGTCGCCGTCGATGGCCCACACGGTGCGGTCGGGCATGCCGACCTTCGCGCCCATCGCGGCCGGGACCGAGTAGCCCATCGTGCCCAGGCCCCCGGAGTTGATCCAGGTGTTGGGGTGCTCGTAGCCGATGAACTGCGCCGACCACATCTGGTGCTGGCCCACACCCGAGACGAAGATCGACTCCGGCCCCGAGATCTCGCCGAGGCGCTGGATCACCTTCTGCGGGGCGGTGTGCCCGTCGGCGGTCGCGGTCCACCCCATCGGGTAGGTCGTCCGGAGGTTCTCGAGCGTGGCCCACCACGACGCGTAGTCGCGCTCGTCGTGCTCGGCCAGGCGCTCGCGCAGCTCGGCGGTCAGCGCGGTCGCGATCTCCCGGGCCTCGCCCACGATCGGCACATCCGCCTCGCGGTTCTTGGAGATCTCGGCGGGGTCGACGTCGGCGTGGACCACGGTCGCGTTCGGTGCGAAGGAGTCGAGGCGACCCGTCACCCGGTCGTCGAAACGGGCGCCGATCGCGATGATCAGGTCGGCGCGCTGGAGCGCCGAGACCGCCGCGACCGAGCCGTGCATGCCGGGCATGCCCAGCTGCGCGGGATGGGAGTCGGGCAGGGCGCCGCGGGCCATCAGGGTGGTCACGAACGGCGCGCCCGAGAGGTCCACGAGCTGGCGCATCTCGCGCGAGGCGCCCCCGCGGATCACGCCTCCCCCGATCAGGAACACGGGGCGCTTGGCGTGGATCAGCAGGTTCACGGCCTCGCGCACCTGCTTGTGGTGCGGGCGCGGCGCGGGACGGTACCCGGGGAGGTCGAGGCCCTCGGGCCACTCGAACGTCGTCTCGGCCTGCTGGGCGTCCTTGGTGACGTCCACGAGCACGGCGCCCGGACGGCCCGTCGAGGCGATGTGGAAGGCCTGCTTGATCGTGCGCGGGATCTCGGCCGGGTCGGTCACCAGGAAGTTGTGCTTGGTCACGGGCATCGTCATCCCGACGATGTCCGCCTCCTGGAAGGCGTCGGTGCCGATGAACGAGGATCCCACCTGCCCGGTGATCGCGACCATCGGGATCGAGTCCATCTGGGCGTCCGCGATCGCGGTGATCAGGTTCGTCGCGCCCGGGCCGGAGGTCGCCATGCACACGCCGACCTTGCCGGTCGCATGCGCGTAGCCGCTCGCGGCATGGCCCGCGCCCTGCTCGTGCCGCACGAGGACGTGCCGCAGGTGCTGGGCGTCCATGAGCGGGTCGTAGGTGGGGAGGATCGCCCCGCCCGGAAGGCCGAAGACGACATCCGCCCCGGCGTGCTCGAGGGATTGGATCAGCGACTGTGCGCCGGTGACGCGTGGTGCTGTCATCGGAACTCCTTGGGTCGTCGGGAGGTCGGTCGTCATCGAGAGCCGGGCACGAAAAAACCCCTCGGCCGGAGGGCTCTCGAGGGGTGCGCGGAGGACGTCTCGTAGGGACGAACGGGCGTCAGCCGCGCTCGGTGACTACGAGGAGGATCATCTGCATGCCGGTCATGCTAGCGAGCCCCTCGCACCGCTCACACCATGTCCACGATGCGGGACGGCATCCCGCTCCGCGCGACGACACGGCAGCGGCGGCACGGGACGACAGGCCCATTCGGACCGAAGGTCCTGCGTGATCCGGCGTCTCTCTCCTAGGCTCACAGAGCAGGTTCGCCCCCACACCCGAAGGTTCGTGATCGCCCCATGAGCTCCCCCGACACCACCGCGCCCGTCGACGCGTCGCCTCTCATCAGCTCCGCGACGCCCGCGCCCGACCTGACCGACGCCCGCATCCTCGTCGCCGGCGGCGGCATGACCGGTCACCGTTTCGCCGCCCGGCTGCGCGCCCAGGACCCCGACGGCTCCTGGCGCCTCACCGTGATCGGGGAGGAGCCCGAGCAGCCGTATGACCGCGTGCACCTGTCCAACTGGTTCACGCGCCACGACGCGAGCATGCTCGCGCTCGACCCCTCCGTGTGGGACGACCCGCGGATCACGCTCGTCGCGGGCGACAAGGTCGAGGCCGTCGACCGTGCCGCGCAGACCGTGACGACCGCGTCGGGCACCGTGCACCGCTACGACCGGCTCGTGCTCGCGACCGGCTCGTGGGCCTGGGCGCCGCGGGCCGAGGGCAAGGACCTGCCCGGTTCGTTCAGCTACCGCACCGTCGAGGACGTCGAGCGCCTGGCCGAGTGGGTCGCCACCCGCGGCGCGGCCCTCGGACGCCCCCTGCGGGGCATGGTCGTCGGCGGCGGCGTGCTCGGCCTCGAGGCCGCCGCGGCCCTGAAGAACATGGACGTCGACACCACCGTGGTCGAGTTCGCCGACCGCCTCATGAGCGTCCAGCTCGACCAGGGCGGCGGCGAGATGCTGCGCCTGCTCATCGAGGATCTCGGGATCCACGCGCGCACCGGGGTGGGCGCCACCCGCTTCACGCCCGCGGGCGACGGCGCGATGGGCACCGCGTACCTCTCCGACGAGACCGAGCTGCCCGTGGACGTCGTGGTCTTCTCGACCGGCATCCGCCCGCGCGACCGCGTGGCCCGCGAGGCCGGCCTCGCGATCGGCGAGCGCGGCGGCGTGATCGTCGGCGACACCTGCCAGACCTCCGACCCCGCGATCTGGGCCATCGGCGAGTGCGCGTCCTTCAACGGCGTGTGCGCGGGTCTGATCGCCCCCGGCAACGACATGGCCGACGTCGTCGTCGACCGCTTCCTGGGCGGCGAGCGCACGCATCACCGCGCCGACGACGGCACCAAGCTCAAGGGCGTGGGCGTCGATGCCGCCGCCTTCGGGGACGTCAACGCCGTGAGCCCCGACGCGCTCGAGGTCTCGTTCGTCGACCCCGTCAACCGCAAGTACCGCAAGCTCGTCATGTCCGACGACGCCAAGCGCCTGCTGGGTGGCGTGTTCGTGGGCGACATCGAGCTGTACTCCCAGCTGCGCCCGCTGATCGGCCGCGAGCTCGGCGCCGACCCCTCGGCCGTGATCGCCCCCGAGGGCACCGC
>DAMDHZ010000126.1:0-7334 GCA_032101665.1 Brachybacterium sp.
TCGCGGACCTCGGTGACGTCGTCCTTGAAGCGTCGCAGACCGGCGATCTCGAGGTTCTCCGTGACGACCACGCCGTGGCGCGTGATGCGCGCCTTGGCGCCGCGACGGATGGTCCCGCTGCGCACGATCGAGCCGGCGATGTTGCCGAACTTCGAGGAGCGGAAGATGTCGCGGATCTCCGCGGAGCCCGTGTCGACCTCCTCGTACTCCGGCTTGAGCATGCCCTGCAGAGCCTGCTCGACCTCCTCGATCGCGCGGTAGATCACGGAGTAGTACTTGATCTCCACGCCCTCGCGGTCGGCGTACTCGGCGTTCTGGCCCTCGGCCCGGACGTTGAAGCCGATGATCACGGCGTCCGAGGCAACGGCCAGGTTGATGTTGTTCATCGTGATCGCGCCGACGCCGCGGTCGATGATGCGCAGCTGCACCTGGTCGTCGATCTCGATGCCGAGCAGGGCCTCCTCGAGCGCCTCGACGGAGCCCGCCGCGTCGCCCTTGAGGATGAGGTTGAGGGTCTCGACCTTGCCCTCGGCCATCGCCTTGTTGATGTCCTCGAGGCTGATCCGCTTGCGCGTGCGCGACAGCAGCGCGGCGCGGTTGGCGGCCTCGCGCTTCTCGGCGATCTGCCGGGCGGTGCGCTCGTCCTGGGCGACCAGGAAGGAGTCGCCCGCGCCGGGGACCGAGGTCAGGCCCAGCACCTGCACGGGGCGGGACGGGCCCGCCTCCTGCAGCTGCTGGCCGTGCTCGTCGAGCATCGCGCGGACACGGCCGTGGCCGGTGCCGCACACGATGGCGTCGCCCACATGCAGGGTGCCCTGCTGGACGAGCACCGTGGCCACGGGGCCGCGGCCGCGGTCGAGGTTGGCCTCGATCGCGACGCCGCGCGCGTCCTTGTCGGGGTTGGCGCGCAGGTCCAGGGCGGCGTCCGCCGTGAGCAGGACCGCTTCGAGCAGCTGGTCGATGTTCAGGTTCTCGCGAGCGGAGACGTCCACGAACATCGTGTCGCCGCCGTACTCCTCGGCGACCAGGTTGAACTCCGTCAGCTGCTGGCGGATCTTCTGCGGGTTCGCGTCGGGCTTGTCGATCTTGTTGACCGCGACGACGATCGGCACGTTCGCCGCCTGGGCATGGTTGAGCGCCTCGACGGTCTGGGGCATCACACCGTCATCGGCCGCGACCACGAGGATCGCGATGTCGGTGACGTCGGCGCCGCGGGCACGCATGGCGGTGAACGCCTCGTGGCCCGGGGTGTCGATGAACGTGATCGGACGCTCCGCGACGCCCTCCTCGCCCTCGTGCTCGACGACGACCTGGTAGGCGCCGATGTGCTGGGTGATGCCGCCGGCCTCACCCGCCTGGACGTGGGCGTTGCGGATCGTGTCGAGCAGGCGGGTCTTGCCGTGGTCGACGTGGCCCATGACGGTGACGACCGGCGGACGCGGCAGACGCTCCTCGTCCTCCTCGCCGGCGAGCTCGGCGTCGAGGTCGATGTCGAACTGGCCCAGCAGCTCGCGCTCCTCGTCCTCGGGCGAGACGATCTCGATCCGGTAGCCGAGCTCCTCGCCGAGCAGGTGGAACGTGTCCTCGTCGAGGGACTGGGTGGCCGTGGCCATCTCGCCCATCGCGAAGAGCACCGTGATCAGCGACGCGGGGTTGACGTCGATGCGGTCGGCGAAGTCGGTGAGCGATGCGCCGCGCCGCAGACGGACGGTCTGGCCGCCACCGCGCGGGATCGACACGCCGCCCGGAGCCGGCGCCTGCATCTGCTCGAACTCCTGGCGCTTCGCGCGCTTGGACTTGCGGGAGCGGGCCGGCTTGCCGCCGCGACCGAAGGCGCCCTGGGTGCCGCCGCGGCCTCCACGACCGCCGCCGCCGGGACGACCGCCTCCGGGGAAGCCGCCACCGGGTGCGCCGGGGGCGCCGCCGGGACGACCGCCACCCCGACCGCCGGGGCCGGGACGCGCGCCGCCGCCCTGGCGGGTGCCGCCCTGCCGGGCGTCCGGGATGCCGCCGTGGGCGTGCTGGCGCATGACACCGGGCGTGGGCATGCCGGGACGACCGCCGGGACGCGGGGCGGCGGGGCGGGGGCCGCCCTCGCGGGAGCCGCCGGCGTTCTGGCCATCGCGCTGCTGCGGGCGCGGGCCGCCGGGACGGGGCATGCCCTGGCTCGTCGCGAAGGGGTTGTTGCCGGGACGGGGCCCGCCCTGGCCGCCGCCCTGGCGACGCTGACCGGGCCGGGGCATGCCCTGGCTGGTCGCGAACGGGTTGTTGCCCGGGCGCGGCGCACCGCCCCCGGGTCGGGGACCGGCCTGGCCGGGCTTGGGCGCGGCGGGGCGCTCCTGGGCGGCGGGACGCTCCGGGGCGGCCGGGCGCTCCGGGGCGGCCGGGCGCTCCGGAGCCGCAGGCGTCTCGGCGGCAGGCGCCTGACGGGGGGCCGGGGTCTTTCCCGGCTTGGGGGCGCCGCCGGGCTTGGCGGACGGGGCCGGATGCTGCGTGCCGGACGCGCTCGACCGGACAGGCTTCTGCGCGGCCGGCTGCTCCGGGGCCGGGGCCGGCTTGGCCGTGCCCGGCGTGGGCGCCGCGGCCGTGCGGCCAGGCTTGGGAGCGGCAGGCGCGGAGGATGCCGTGGGGGCTCCCGCGGACTCCGCCGCCGGGAACTGATCGCGCAGACGACGCGCGACGGGGGCCTCGATGGTCGAGGATGCTGAGCGGACGAACTCGCCCATGTCCTGCAGCTTCTGCAGAACGACCTTGCTCGGCTGTCCGAGCTCCTTGGCGAGCTCGTGGACGCGGACCTTAGCCACAATTCTCCTGTCTCGGTCCGGCCGACAGGAGGGCGCGGACCATCAGATCTGGTGGGTGCTCATTGTCGAGTACTCATCGGATGTCCATTGGTTCTTCTACCCGCTTCTGTGTGAGTGGTGCATGTGCCGCCTCGAGATCCCGGGCGAGCTCGTCGGGCGAGCCCACCTCGACCGGGCCCCGGAAGGACCGGGCCAGGCCTCCTCGCCGGAGGGCGAGGCCGAGGCATCGCGCGTCCGGGTGGAGCCAGGCCCCGCGGCCGGGCGCGGACGCGGCAGCGTCCACCCGGATCCGGGGCGCGGCGCCGTCCGGGGATCCCACCCGGACCAGACGCACGAGCTGATCGCGCGGGGCCTTCTTGCGGCAGCCGACGCACGTCCGCTCGGGCGGGGAGGTCGCGGTGCGCGGATCCACACCGTCACCTCCTTCTCGAGCGCCTCATGCTCCCGAGTCCCGAGGCCGGACCGAGGGCGCGCCCTCAGCGGGCGGCGATCGGCGACCCGACGAGCGGACGGACGCATGAACAGCCTCTCCAGTGTAGCGGAGATGCACGTCGCAGGCCCGGCGGGGCGAGGCGGGGGTGCGGTGTGATCGGTCACCCCCCGCCCGGTCAGGAGGCCGCGCCCTGGGGACGGATGTCGATCTTCCAACCGGTGAGCTTCGCGGCGAGGCGGGCGTTCTGGCCCTCCTTGCCGATCGCGAGCGAGAACTGACCCTCGGGGACCGTGGCGCGCACGGCGCGGGCGACCTCGTCGATCACCACGACGCTCGTCACGCGGGCGGGCGAGAGGGCGCTCGCGACGAACGTCGCGGGGTCCTCGTCGTAGTCGACGATGTCGATCTTCTCGCCGTTCAGCTCGTTCATGACGGCCCGCACGCGCGCGCCCATGGGGCCGATGCACGCGCCCTTGGCGTTGAGACCCGGGACGGTCGCGCGCACGGCCACCTTGGTGCGGTGCCCGGCCTCGCGGGCGAGCGCGGCGATCTCCACGGTGCCGTCGGCGACCTCGGGCACCTCGAGCGCGAACAAGCGGCGCACGAGGTTGGGGTGCGAGCGCGAGAGGGTGATCTGGGGGCCCTTGGGTCCACGACGGGTCTCGACCACGTACGCGCGGATGCGCCGACCATGGGAGTAGTCCTCCCCGGGCACGCGCTCGTGGGGCGGCAGCACGGCCTCGACGCTCCCGAGGTCGACCTGCACCATGCGGGGGTCGCGACCCTGCTGGATGACGCCGGAGACGATGTCGTCGTTGCGGGAGGCGAACTCCCCCATCACGGCCTCGTCCTCGAGCTCGCGGATGCGGGAGAAGATGACCTGGCGGGCGGTCGAGGCGGCGACGCGCCCGAAGCCGGCCGGGGTGTCGTCCCACTCACGGACGACCTCGCCGTCCTCGTCCCGCTCCTGCGCGAGCACGGACACGCGACCGCTGCGCTCGTCGATCTCGACGCGCGCGGATCGGGCCGGGTCCTCGGTGTGCTGGTAGGCGACCAGGAGGGCCTGGCGGATGGCGTCCAGCAGGACGGGCAGCGAGATGTCCCGCTCTCGTTCGAGCGCGCGCAGCGCTCCCATGTCGATGTCCATGTCAGCCTTCCACCTGGTCGTCGGGGTCTGTGTCGTCGTTGCGGCCTCCGGTGAGGTCGTCGAGGTCCGCGGGCGGGGAGAACTCGATCAGCACCTGGGCGGAGGCGATGTCCGCGAGCGGCAGCTCGATGTCCGCGACGGGCGTGGAGCGAGCGCGGGGCTTGGTGCCGGGCGGGTCCTGGGATCGCACGCGGGCCACGTCGTCGGAGACGTCGAGCAGGCGGGCGGTGAGGTCGCGGCCGTCGTGTGTGCGGAGGGCGAGCAGGCGCCCGCGCGAGCGGCGGAAATGCCGGGGCGCGGTCAGGGTGCGCTCCGCGCCGGGCGTCGTGACCTCGAGGTCGTAGGCGACGCCGCCGAGGAAGGCGTCGTCCTCATCGAGGGCGTCGGAGATCTCGCGGGACAGCGCGGCGACGGTGTCGAGGTCGACGCTGCCGGCGCGGTCCTCGGGCAGGTCGACCACGACCATGACCTGCGCGCGGCCGCCTCGCGGGCGCACGACGGCGTCCTCGCAGAACAGGCCGGCGCGTTCGATGAGCGGGAGGACGGTCGTCCTCAGCGACTCGGAGGCGTCAGGGGCGATCGTCACTCGGGCACCTCTTCACGATCGATGGGCCGCCGAGCGCATCACGCGGACGCGGCGGGCGGGATTGTCAGGTCGGGCCCGTGCCCGGGGCTGCCGGACGACGGACCGCCGCACCCCAGGGCGCGGCGGCACGGACGAGTCTAGTCGCCGCGCGGGACCCTGGATCGACCAGGGGGCCGACCGACCAGGCGGGCGGGACCGTCCCGGGCGCACCCGACGGCGGCGCGTGCAGACGTCGGGTGCGAGAATCGACGGGTGCCCGGCTCGACCCGCTCTCCCGACTCCCCGCGCTCCCCCGCGCCCAGCCGCCGGTCCGTGCTGGGCTGGGGGCTCGGTGCCTCCGCCGTGCTCGCCGTGGCGGGGTGCGGCACCGTCCGGGTGGGCCAGCCGGCCGCCTACACCCCGCCGCCGCTCGGCATCGACGACCTCTACCGCGCCGATCTGCTGGACTTGCTGGACCGGCTGCTCTCGGCCACGGCGGGCGGCGCGGACCCCCGCGAGGAGATCGCCGGCCGCATCCGCGAGCTGCATGCCGCGCTCGTCGAGCACCGCGACGCCCTGCTCACGGGAGCCGAGACCCAGAAGGAGCAGGACGCGAGCTCTGCGAGCGACGACGGGGGCGCCCAGGCCCAGCCGGTGGACGCCGCCGCCCTGGTCGATCTGCTGGGTCAGATGATCGCGCTCGGCGCCGACGCGTGCGTCCAGTGCTCGGGGTCCCTGGCCCGCGTGGTGGCCGCGATCGTCTCGCACCTGCAGTGGGCCGCCGGCGTCCTCGTCCTCGCGGCAGGCGAGGCCGCGCTCACGGCGCCCGCGCCGCCTGCCGAGGCCGCCCTCGTCCCGTCCCGTGAGGTGCCGACCTCGGATCCGCCGTCGGTCGCGGCGACGGTCGACTACGAGGCCGCGCTCCAGGAGGCCCAGGGGGACGAGTGGTACGCGGGATACGCGCTCGAGGTGATGGCTGCCCGTGCGACGGACGACGCCACTCGCGCTCCGCTGCTCGACGCCTCGGGCGCGCACCGCGACCGGGCGCGGCGCCTCGCCCGGATCGCCCAGGAGGACCAGCTCACCGGCGTGCCCCAGGAGGCCGTGTATCCGCTGCCGGGGGGCGGGCTCGACGAGGAGACGCTCGCCGAGCTGTCCGCGGGGATCGGCCAGGGGCTGCTCGAGGACTGGGTCGCGATGGTCGGCGCGGTCCCGTTCGCGCACCGGGCGTTCGCGGTCGCGTCCGCGCTCGCCGAGGCGCATGGTCTGGTCGGGGTGGTCTCCGCCGTCCCGGTCCTGCCCTCGCTCTCCGCCGACGACCGCTGACGGGGCCGGGCCTCTCGGCCCGTGGCCCGACCCGCCGGCGCGCACCCGGCTCAGTCGCCCTTGACGTCGACGATCTGGTGCAGCGTGTGCCGGGTCTCGACGGGGCTCCGGAGTCCGACGCCGTCGGCGGGGCGCGGGATCAGCCGGCGCGGACGGCGGCGACCACCTGGGCGACCACGTCGGCGGGCGAGGTCTCGGCCACGTCGCCGCTCGCCCGGTCGCGGATCTCGACGACGCCGCTGGCCAACCCGCGCCCGACGACCACGGTGGTGGGGATGCCGAGCAGCTCCGCGTCCTTGAACTTCACGCCCGGGGAGACCTTGGGGCGATCGTCGTAGAGGACCTCGATCCCCTCGGTCTCGAGGTCGCGCGCGATCCGCTCGGCCTCGTCGAACACGGAGGAGTCCTTGCCGGTCGCGAGCACGTGCACGTCGAGGGGGGCCACGGAGCGGGGCCACGTGAGCCCCTTGTCGTCGTGGAACGTCTCGGCGATCGCCGCGACGGCGCGGGTCACGCCGATCCCGTAGGAGCCCATGGTCACGACCACCTGCTTGCCGTTCTCGTCGAGCACGGTCAGTCCGAGCGCCGCGGCGTACTTGCGGCCGAGCTGGAAGATGTGTCCCATCTCCATGCCGCGGGTGATGCGCAGCGGGCCGGAGCCGTCGGGGGCCGGATCGCCGTCCTTGACCTCGGCGGCCTCGATCGTGCCGTCGGCGACGAAGTCGCGGCCGTAGACGAGGTCGTACACGTGACGGTCCTCCTGACCGGCGCCCGCGACCCAGGCGGTGCCGGGCACGACGCGCGGGTCCACGAGATAGCGGATCTTCGAGTCCGAGGTGAGGCCGAGGCCCGCCGGACCGATGTAGCCCTTGGCGAGCACCGGGTGGCGCCCGAAGTCCTCCTCGCCGAAGGGCGTCGCGACCGCGGGAGCGACGGCCACCTCGAGCCGCTTCTCGTCGACCTCGCGGTCGCCCGGCAGCGCGATCACGAGCGGCTCGGTCGAGCCGTCGGGATGGGTGAGCCGGTACACGAGGTGCTTGAGCATCTCGTAGCGGGTCC